>JAOTSI010000018.1 GCA_029865005.1 Desulfobulbaceae bacterium | reverse complement strand
TATAAATTCTTAAAAACCCCTCATGCCTATTTATAAGGTTTTGTAAAGGAAATAATGCCTACTACCTAAAATGTTTTACATTAAATATGTTGTTAAGACTCTACGCTATTTCCTGCAACCAACCAAGGACCACTATAAGATGATGAATACTCATTGCCCTCTATGCAAATCTACCAAACATACTGTTCGTTCTAATATAGCATCAGTTGATCTTATCAATGTTTACAAATCACAATTCAACATCAATATAAAGAAATATTTTTACAATATCGATATAATAAAATTAGTAAAATGTAACACATGTAATCTACAATATTACGATCCAACAATTAGTGGTGATGAATATTTCTATAATCATTTTCAAAAATTTGATTGGTATTACATGGATGATAAAAATGAATATCATTTATCCAAAAAATATATTCAGAACGATCACAAACTACTTGAAATTGGATCTGGAAAAGGGGCCTTCTCACACTATATAAAAAATTCAAATTACACTGGATTAGATTTTAGTTTAAACGCTAAAGAAATGGCAAAAAAGGAAGGCATAGAAGTTAAAAATCAAACAATCAGTGAACATGCGAAGTTGCATTCAGGTACATATGATGTAGTATGTGCATTTCAGGTCCTTGAGCACATTCCATCGGTAAATAAATTTATTAGCGATTGCATTAATTGCCTCAAACCAGGAGGTACTCTAATTTTTGCTGTCCCATCAGAAGATTCATTCTTACGATATACCATAAATGGCATCTTAAATATGCCTCCTCATCACTTAACTAGATGGACTGACAATAGTCTCATTAAACTTGGGGAAATATTCAATCTAGATCTTGTAGAAATTATACATGAAAAAGTTCAATCTCATCATTTTTACGGTTTAAAACTGACCGAAATCCTATTTAGTCGCTATGGAGACAATAAACTTATTATCCCTGGTTTACTATTCAAAATAAAACAAAAAATATATGAAATGGTAATAAAATTTATATATCCGAAAAAAAGTTCCAGAGAACTACTTCCCAATGGTCACACAGTAATAGCTATTTACAAAAAAATATGAAAGTTTTATTAGCAAACACCTTTGACACTGAAGGTGGCGCAGCAAGGGCTGCCTATCGTTTACATAAAGGACTTCAACAAATAGGCACAGAAAGCAACCTACTCGTTCAACAAAAAAGTAGCACTGATCAATCAGTTCATGGGCCACCATCAAAGATTGAAAGAGCTTTTCCTAAAATTTGGACGAGTATTGATCGAATACCATTATTTCTTTATCCTAGAAGGCAAAAAGTATCATTCTCGCCAGCAATTGCCCCAGGACGCCTTCTCGCTGAAATTCAACGTCGACCGGCCGAGATAGTACACCTTCACTGGATAACAGACGGCTTTTTAAAAATAGAAGCATTATCTAAAATAAAACAACCCATTATCTGGACACTACATGACATGTGGGCATTTACAGGAGGATGTCACACCGACCAACAATGCGGACTTTATAGACAATCATGTGGTAACTGCCCACTTCTAAAAAGTCACAAAAACAAAGATCTCTCCAGTCATACTTTAAACAGAAAAATAAAATATTGGAAAAATCTAAATTTAACCATCGTAACTCCGAGTAAATGGCTCTCAAAATGTGCAATTAATAGCTCGCTGTTTAGTAATTATAGAATTGAAACCATTCCGAACGGATTAGATTTGTCAGTATATAAACCTATTAACAAAAAAATTTGCCGACAAATATTGAACCTCCCAACCGATAAAAAAATCATTCTATTTGGGTCAATGGGAATAACTTTTGATAAAAATAAAGGTTTTCAACTTTTACAGCCAGCACTCAACAAATTTGCATTAAACGGATGGAAAAATAATGCAATCGCTATCTGTTTCGGTTCCTCAGAACCACTCAATCCTCCTGACATGGGCATACCTATTCTGTACTATGACCGCCTCCATGATGATATTGCGTTATCAATTATATTATCAGCTGCTGACATTGTCATAGTACCATCGCTACAAGAAAACCTACCTAATACAATTATGGAAGCAATGGCTTGTGCCACCCCTGTTGCCGCATTCAATATAGGTGGAATTCCAGACTTAATCACTCATAAAAAAAATGGCTTTCTAGTTACTCCTTTTGATATTGACCAATTAGCTTATGGTATAGATTGGATACTAAAGGATACTGAACGCTGGAACTCGCTCTCTCGTGCCTCACGTAAAAAAATTGAACAAAACTACGAAATATCTACCATTGCCCATCGTTACATGAAATTATACGAGAGTGTCCTCTGATATCTTTAACTTGTGGCACCTCAATAGAAACTGTGGGTAATTGGAACAGACATTCTTGTTGCTGACAAAAATACTTTATGAAAATTGTACATTCAGTCCAATCAGTGATTAATTTCACTATTCTCGAACAAAATCCTTAAAAAGGTGGACTGAGTGCATATCAAGATTTTGCTAAATTATGGTTAAAATTACAATGGGCGTATTTGGGATAAATTCCCATTGGATAAAGAGCCCAACAGCGCGTTGGTTACGAGCATGCTGCTCACTAATGGCATACCGACTTGTAGTCAATGGCAGACATCAGGTTGTATTTACGACCACTTAGTGCAGCAAAAATGTCATCGGCCTCCGATTTGGCATCATGCAATTATATTACTCTACACCATGAGTCGAGTAAGCTATCAAAAATGCAATATGATAATAATTGAGAAGGTCCACTTTAGATCCTCAGTTACTTTCATATCAATAAGATTGTTCTTTCGGCATGGTAGAGTGGATAAGGAGTAAGCTTAAATTGAATATCAAAAAAATAATATTGATTGCACAATGATAAATAACATGAAATAGTGCTGTATCACACTCTTGAAGATTTGCTGGCTTCAGAAGTCACCCGCAGATTTGTTTGAAAAGGCATATGAGTTTAGTCACAGCGCATCACTATTCAGGAGTATCGAAACAGCATCACTTCATGTTATTACTGAAGGTTACATTGGACAGCTCGGACATAACAAATAACTTACTAACTACAATTAATAATATGCCAATAAATAGTTACAATAATGCGAGTAAGGACAATCCGGTTATAACGGTGATTGTTGCCGTGCTTAACAGTGCTAAAACCTTTCAGCTTTGTCTAGAAAGTATAATTGCTCAAAATTACCCCAATAAAGAATTAATCGTTATGGACGGCGGTTCAACAGATGGAAGCGTTGAACTGCTAAAACGTTATGACAACTATATAACTTACTGGGAATCACAACCTGATAATGGTATTTATCATGCCTGGAATAAAGCTTTGGAACATGCAAGGGGAGATTGGTTTTGTTTTCTGGGAGCTGACGACCGATTAAATAATAAGGAAATTTTAACCCGACTTGTTCCTTACTTACAAAAATCGTGCGAACAACAAATCCGAGTAGTCTACGGACGGGTTGTAAAGTCGGATAATAATGGAAATGTTGTTCGATTAGAAGGCAAACCCTGGACCGAGGTTGGTTGGCTCATGAAACACGGAATGTCCATTCCACATCCCGGTTTGATGCATCATCGTAGTCTTTTTGAACAACATGGAAATTTTGACGAAAGTTTTCGGATAGCAGGGGATTATGACCTGTTGTTGCGAGAACTCAAAGACCATCCCGCAATGTTTGCCGAAGATGTAAAAACCGTGGTATGTCAAATCGGCGGGGTAGCGGACTCCAACAATCTCATTGCAGCACGCGAGGTTTTTAAGGCGCGACGCAAATGCGGCTTGCCGATTTTCTCCTGGGTATGGTCTCTCGTCTATCTACGGGCCATTTTTCGAAATCTGGCCTCTCGCTTTACATTCAAGGTAAAAATCTAGTTGTTTCTCGGCAATCATCCGCCAACGAAATTTTCGAGCATACTCCCTCCCGGCTTTCCCGAGTCGTATCCTTAGAGGCTCATCGCAAATGAGCCTTTCCATTGCACCCACCATCTCTGAAACATTATCAACATCAACCAACAGGGCCGTTTTTCCTTCTGCAACAGCTTCTGTTATACCAGAAATACGGGTAGCCAATACCGGTTTTCCCACAGCGTTTGCCTCCACCGCAGCTATCCCCCATCCTTCAAACCTTGACGGCATCACAAAAAAAAGACACTTCGCCAACAGTTCCACCTTCCTTTCTTCGCTAACCCGGCCAAGCACTTCAACTCGGCTCTCCAAATCATATCGTTTAATTAACTGTTCAAGTTTATACATATCCGCTTTCTTCCCGCTGCCAGCAATAACGAGATGCAGATGTGGGTTTGCACTTTGGCCGGCAAATGCCGCAATGAGATTGTCCAGTCCCTTCATGTAGAAATCAATTCGCCCTAAAAATAGAATAAATTGACTTTCGCTCACCATTACAGTTAGAAATTTATTATCAATCCCGTTGGCTATATTTTCAATTCTGGTGCCATTGGTTATTTCCTCCAGCTTTTGCTTCAAACTTAAAGAAGGGGTGATTATCCAATCTACTGATTTTAGGATTATTTTTTCCACAAAATAAGGAATGAAACCTACAAAAAAATACAGTTTCAACGCGTGTTTTTCCATAATATGATGGATAATACTCACGCAGGGAGCACTGGAAAAAAAGTTGGCAAAAGATGGTGAAAAAAAAGAAACGTCGTTAACGATTAGATCACACTTTTTACGCATGATGAACCAGGGAACGAAAAATGTATAAGACAGCCTGCTCAAAAGATAGGAGGCGGACCATCCGACGCGCCGATATTCGACTTGATTAATCGTCTCGTTGCGCGCCCCTGGATAATTACCGGTTACAACAATAATTTTATGATCCGATGCAATTATTTCATTTATCTTTTTTGCTCGAAGCGCTCCACCTCCCCCGCACCATGGATTTTTTGGATCATCATATATGCAATGAACTATAAACATAACTAAATATCAACCGTCTGGCGCTGAGAAGCATCAGGTGCAATTTGTTTCCAGTAATAAAAAATCCATGACCCATATTCATAAAGCACCCAACGAATCTGTCTTCCCTCTCGCCACCAGCGAGACGGATCAAAAGGATCTTTTGGAGCTGCTTGCGATGAAATTATTAACTTATCACCAAATAATTGTTCCCAGATATATCGAGCACGTCTAGTATGGGTTTTACTCGTACTAATAATAATAGATGATATTTCATCATTAGTTATAAGTTTAGCACCAACCCCTTTTGCCTCCGAGACGGTATCATATGCATCCTCTAGACTAATAGAGATAATGTCCTGACGTGGTACTCCCAACAGCTCCAAAATCCTCACCCGCTCTTCCTGCCATGGACAACAGGAAGAATAACCGGCTTTTTCCAAGTCTTTCAAGACAGAACTTTTACGATTTCCGTTAATAATAACTTTTCTGACCTGATTTCGTCCATAAAGTTCAGCGGCGGCCATCAGACGTGGATAAATTTCAAGATCCGTATTGAGCACGACAGCTGCATCAGCTTTAGTGGGTAACTCATTTACAATGAGAACACGAGCGAGAGGCGGTAGAAAATAATGAGGGGAAAAAAATATACCGCATACCAAGCTCAAAAATACAAATAATAAAACTTTCAAAAAACGCTTCACTGCACAACTATTGAACCCTTTCAAAACATATTAAATAATTTATCAATCATAGCTTAATACTTTTTTTGCTTCCTACTTTTTTTTATGCAGGCTTATCGTCTTTAACAGACTCCCCAACGAACGAAATACCCTTCTCACCTCATCCATACTATTAATATGCTTTAATGTCTGTAAAACATACCCAGGCCTAAAATAAAATTCTTTATACGCTCTGGCCAGAATATGCTCTAGCTCTTCTCGACTCATATCCTTAGTTTTAACCACCGGACCGTGGGTCATATCGAATTCCTTGAAACTTTTAGCGAGCAGTAAATTGTTTTCCTTTGCATATTCATAAAGAGACGTGCCTGGATAACTCATATTTATAGAAAACTGAACCTGATCTGGGGAGAGTTTTTTAGCAAAGGCGATGGTCTGATTCACTGATTCTCTGGTATCATAGGGGAAACCGAACATAAAACCGCCCAGGGCCTGAATTTTATGTTTTTTAATCATCGCAACTCCCTTCTCAATCTGATCCAGGGTCAAACTTTTCTTGATCTTATCGAGTACCTCTTGAGAGCCACTTTCAACTCCCACTCGAATCATCCGACACCCTGATTTTTTCATTTCAGAGAGCATTTCATCATCCAGGGTATCCACCCGACCATTGCAGGTCCAGATAATATCAAGTTTTTCCTCTCGCAAACGACGACAAAATTCGATAACTCTTTTTTTATTAGTGGTAAAGGTGCCATCATCAATATTAACCTCTTTCAGGCCATAGTTATGCACCATGTGTCGTAACTCTTCAAATACGTTATCCAAACTGCGAAAGCGCTGACGATGCCCATACATTGCCTGAGGCCAAAGACAAAACGAACAGTGAAAGGGACATCCCCTGGAGGTCATCATATTCATAAAGGGTTGTCGGGTAAACCACGCCTCAACATACCAATGCCACGGAACGGTTTCTCGATCAGGCAATGGTATGGAATCTAAATCATTTTCCACTTCACCGTCGCCGTTATCGATGATCTCAGAGTCACGACGGTAGGTAATGCCGGTAACGGTGCTCAAATCCGCCAAATTATCCACCACTCCACCGATCTTGGTATCAAATTCATGCCGTATAACCACATCTACTGCCGGACATTCCAGCAAAACTTCCTTATGAAAATATGTGGCATGGGGGCCGCCCACGATGATCTTCGCACCGGTCGCCTCTTTGAGCGCAACTAAATTTGCATAGTCAGCTTCAATGGAAGGAGTGGTGGTTTCCATAAAAATAGCTTCCGGCTCTAGATTTTTAGCCTCGCTTAGGGTTTGGGCGAGATCGAAATCCTGAATAACCGAATCAATATAACTCACCCGGTGGCCCCGCTTCTTCAACTGGGCCGCGCTATAACCAAGAAATATCGGATATTGTAAGAATTTATCACTCCGGTGTTTAATGATTCTGTTCTGAGATCGGGTGCCGAACCCTTTGCCGGGCCATGGCGGGTTAACAATCAGAATATGCATAATTACAAGTCCACAGGATGATGATTATTTGGATTATATTTGGCATGAAGAAAACCGAAAATTTGAGTTGCATAACTCAAAATAAGTAAAACAATTACCAACGGCAACTTCAAATCACATAAACTATTTAAAATAATATTTTTTATACCTCGCAAGCGCTGTTTGACAAAACCGGACTTCTTGGTAATTTTCGAAGCAAAAATATAGCTACTGACCCCACGACGAAACTGCCAGGAAATAAAACCGGACAAATCAGCTCGCGGAGCATGATGCACTATCATTTCAGGTGCATATTTAATCCTATATCCCTTATTAAGTAAATCATGGGCCAATAAGGTATCTTCACCTCCGGCATAGGGAAATGTTTCGTCAAAACCACCAAGCTCTAAGAAAACGCTTTTAAGCAAGGCGCAATTACAAGTACTCAAGCTATTGGTATACCCATTTTCGTCTACCCGCCACACCTTTTCAAAACCAAGAGAACCACCTGCCGGAAAGCCAAGGGCGGAGATAGAATCACCCAAATAAGTTGAAGACGGCAACAAAAGCCTACCCATCACCGCCTCGGTAATACCAGCATCAAAATACGATTGAATATTTTCCAACCATTTTTCATCAAGCCGACAATCACTATCGGTAAAAACTAAAATCTCTCCCTGAGCACGAGCCGCACCCATATTACGACAAACTGCGGGACCCTGATTTTTCGGGGCTCTCAAGAGGGTAAAGTTATCATATTGGCTTATAATTTCAGCGGAATTATCAGTGGAACAATCATCCACCAATAAAACCTCAAAGGGCGCCTTATACGACTGCCTGGTAAGAGAACTTAGCAATTCTGGTAAGGTTTTCTCCCCATTATACACCGGAATAATAATAGAAAAGAGCATAAAATATTTACAGCCTATAAAGAATAAATACGAGCACCAAAGATCCGTGCCACAGTATTATAATAAGCGAAATAACCCGTGATTATTTCGCTCCGATACCAAGGTAGTATAATTATGAAAAAATGTCTCCAACCTTGCCAACTCATCAGGCGAGAGACGAACCTTAATCCATTGATCAAACATATCATACCTAATAAATAAATGAGTGACCTTGTTTTTCCGTAATCCCTGGGCAATTCCTTTGGCATCATAACTAGTGCGCGCCATCGTCGTTATCGAATCGGCTCCAGACAAGGTATCAAAACGTACTTTCCTATCAAAATAATATCCTCGTTTACCCAAAAACACCGCCTGAACAACAGCATCTTCCTCTACATGGTCATTTAAATAACGCACCAGTGGATATTCCGGTCTCCTAGCAGATATATATTGTTCACGGGTTACCTTTCCACTCAAGTAACCCAACGGTTGGACTTCAGCAAACAGTGAACCAACATACTGAAAGTTATATAAATACATAGTGACAACCAACCCCATCGCCCCGTAATGCAGAACACGCAGACCACTGGTTTTCAAGTAACCTAAAATTAAATAAAAACCCTGAATAGAAAGAATAACCAAGGCTGGAAGAATAGGGCTCACATAACGAACTCGCTGGGTCTCTGAAAAAAACGAGAACAAGAAAAATAGTAAAGCAAAAGCCAATAGAATATAATTTTCTCGGCGTCGGACCTGCCCATATCCATTCCTAAACAGAAACGGTAACAGCGGAAAAATCAGGAGAAATGGGTTCAATTTACCGTCAAAATATCTGGGATCATTATCCCTACCTTCATAAAAATATCTTATGGGCAAAAGAAGTATTTGAATAAAGTCCTCCCCATATAACTGCTTACGCAAAAGAAAAATATTTGATTTCGCGCCTGGAATTTTTTTCTCCTGTTGTATGGTACTCTTTCCTTCACCGATACTATGCTCCACAGCCCCTAGGGATTTTTCCTGAAACAATGAGTTATACAAGGGATAGATGGGGTTACCGGTCCAAGTAATATTTCGTATAAACCAAGGAGAAAAGGTAAGCAATGTAGCAACGACAAAAAACAATGCCCAGGCCAAAGCTTTGGGTGCTGATCTCTTGTGTGCCGGAACGCTACGCTGATATATAATGGGGACTAAACCACTCAGGACAAAAATGGTGATCAACCCATTATACTTACACCCAGCAGCCAAACCGCAACAAGCACCAGCAACAAGAAGGTACCGAAGAGCAAAATCCGTTCGCATCCAATGCAACAACGCCAATAAGGACGCGGTTGAAAAAAATATCAGGCCAAGATCCACATACACCGTGATGGATAATTTCGCTATTACAGGAATGGAAAGAAAAAGAAGCGCTCCAAGAATTCCTGCTTTTATATCTATTCGTTTTGCCAAATGGACATACACCAAAAAAGCAGTTGCTAGACCAAAAGAAAAATGGATATATTTTGGAACAATATCATTCCCAAAAAACAGGGAAATCATATAGAGTAGATCAAGGTTCATAGGGAAATAGGAAAATGGAATTGACGGAATTTCGACAATACCCCCCAGAGCCAAGTAGAGTTTGGGCACATAAAGATGATGGGTTAAAGCATCTCGATCTACCGGAGGGACTCCAGCTAATAAGGCCAAAGAGACAATTAATACCCCTAAGCAACACAGAAATAATATTAAACCCAATGAAGGGGGTAACTTTTCTTTTAGCTTAAAAAACATTTCAACGTTATTATAAATCGATTATAAAATTGAGAATAAATTTAGCAGTTGGCCACATAACCAACAACGAACTGATCTTATACAGCTAAACCCCACAAACAATCACTTGGAAATTCTTTATCGTTCTGCAACACCATATCTCCTGGGTTATATAAAACTCACCGTTCTAAAAATTAATAAACTTCTCAAGCCAAGCAACCGAACGGTTACAAACAATATATTTTCGCATCTATGCCCAATTGGTCATTAGATTGCGTTACCATTAACATACGAAACACTGAAGAAAATTCAGCATAAAAAAACACAGGCCCCAATATTTGCTAAATCTATTTTCTTCTTGGTTCCTAACAACTAAACGATGCCACCATGCTATTATCTCAGCAAAAACGCTTAACCCTTATGGGCTGTCTCATTCTCTCAATTTTCACCGCGCTTAGTTACAGTAATTCCTTACACGGGAGTTGGATTTTTGATGACATCCCCAACATTTTAGAAAATACCCCTGTTCATTTAAAATCCCTCGACTTCCAAAGCATCAAAAAAACATTCCATGCTGCACCAGGCCATCCAGACAAGTTTTATCGCCCGGTAGCAGTATTTAGCTTTGGCCTAAACTGGTATTTCGGCGGAAACAATGTTTTCGGCTTCCACCTGGTAAACCTTTTTATTCACATCGTCTCGTCGCTAGGTGTATTTTTTTTAATATCTGCTCTTTATGACACACCAAGACTTAGGATCCTTCGTGACGATAAAACAATCTATATAGCCTGGATCGGAGCTACGCTCTGGGCATTAAACCCGGTACAAACTCAAGCGATATCATATATAGTGCAACGAATGGCCTCATTGGCCGCTCTTTTTTATATTTGTGGTATGTTAACTTATATCTATGCAAGAAAAAAGCCGTTTAAGAGCAATTGGCCGCTTTATCTAATGACATTATTATTTTTTCTCCTGTCAACTTTTTCAAAAGAAAACGGCATACTCTTACCATGCTCGCTTATCTTGACAGAAATAATCTTTATTTCTAATCACAATATATCTGGAAAGAAGATTTTCTTTGCCCTTATCTTTGGAGCGCTTATCAGTTATCCTCTACTCTATCTCATTAACGGTGGAAGTTTAAACTTTCTCTCTGGATACAATATGAGAGGATTCACCCTTACCGAAAGAGCACTAACCGAACCAAGCGTACTCATCTATTATATATCTTTGCTTTTGTACCCAAACCCTGACAGATTATCCCTCGACCATGACTTTCCGGTTTCAACCTCACTCATAGAACCATTGTCAACCCTAGCTGCAATTGTCGCCTTGCTAGTCATGGTTATCTCGGCTATTACTTTTTACCGGAAAACCCCTATTGTCTCTTTTGCATTCTTATTTTTTCTACTTAACCACCTAATAGAATCCACAGTGTGGCCACTGGAGCTCGTCTTTGAACACCGCAACTATCTTCCTTCAATATTTTTCTTCTGGCCCATTGCATCAGGGCTCGTCAACGGAATAACATATCTTCAGCATAAAAAAAGAACGGTAGCCCTCACACTTCTTACACTAACCGTAACCTATACCCTCACCCTCGGCATCTGGACCTTTTCCCGTAACACTGTTTGGAAAAATGAAAAAAATCTATGGTCTGACTCCATGACAAAACATCCAGATCTGGCTCGCCCCTATCAAATGATGGCGGTGTTACTGGAATCCGGAGGATATGATGAACAAGCATTGCATTTATACCAATTGAGCTTGGAAAAAAAAGATCTATCATCACCCAAAATGAAACTATTCGCTGCCCATAACAACATGGGACTCATTTATCTCAAAACCGGACGCTACGAAATGGCCATAAATTCATTCAATGCCGCCTTGAGTTCCCAACCCGGAAACGGTATGGCCTACCACAACCTAATAACGACATACCTATCAAGTGCCAACTACAAGGAAGCGGAAAGATTGACCGATTTAGCATTAGCCATGGAAGAGAACAAGTTAGACGTCGAATATCTCAATTACAAAGCATTTGCCTTGCAAAAATTGGGACATGCTCAAGAGGCGGTCATTTTTTATAAAAAAATTTATCAGCTATCTCCTGAAAATGACGTTTATTTACTTAATCTCAGCCTAGCTCTGGCCCAAAACGGCGATTATAATCAGGCATTACATTTCTTAAACCAAATTACAATATCATTACAAAGCACAATACTTTTTCAACTAGTGCAATTGGAAAACGAATTACGGGGAGGGAGCACAGAGGCAGCAGAAGTGCTATTAAAACGTATTTTTTTAACCCATACAAATGAAGAAATAAAAAACATACTTAACGGTAAAAGAAAATCTCAGCCTGCCCTGGATCTATCAGTTATCATTCCTATATTAGAAAAGAAAAACCTATAAAAAATAGCCTCAAACCAGTGCCTGCGCTTACCTTCGCCAGATTCTTAATCGTCATCAAGGAGAGGCAACGGGCGCATAATAAATCTAAAAAACAAACAGCTCGAAAATAGACTACAAAAATGAATAATTTATTTTTCGAAAACTAAAAGTTAATCCATAATGGACGGGTTCTATTAAAACCATGCAACAAACTTCCAGTACAACATATTCGCACTACCACTTCAATGCGTTATTGCCCCTATATACAAAAGAAAACAATAAATCGACAATTTAACGTCGAGATAACGTATACAATTCAATGTAATCTAGAATCAACAAGCAACCAAAGAGATATCTGGCATGACCAAAGTTTCCTGATTCATTTCTACTATGGTATGAACCAATTCATGATTCAAGGCAACAGGCCTCTCACAGTGAGTATAATCTGCTGGTAAATTTTGAGCCCGAATATCAGAATTAACCGGGAAACCGATTAAAGAATCAGCGGAAGCTCCACGGGCAATCATTAACCGTTGCTCCGCCTTAATACCGTTATCCTTCACCCGCTTGAGACCTAACAAATAACCTAGATCCACAACGGGTACCGCCTTGTTACGCCACTTGATAATCCCATAGAGGTAACCAGGTGCAAGAGGAACGGGAATCATCTCAACCTGTCGCATAATCTCTGAGACTTGAGAGATACTCAAACAAAGAGAAACATCAAGATCACGCTCGGTCGAAAAAATAAGCAAACGCCCTTTTCCCTTTTGGGATGACCGGGATATTTCTCCCTGTTCACCTCTTCCGACAATAGCTGATTTTGCTGAAAACGGATTAACAGATGTTTTTTGTTTAGCATGCTCAGAGCTACTAGCCATCAATTCATCAGGCGATAACAAAAGAGTCATACTTTCCCCTTCGCTCACAACTCCGGAAAAACTATTAACCCCTATACTTTTAAATAGATGAGGTAAGCTTAAAATATGTTCTTGCTCAATATGCACCACTTGAGAGACTCTATCCACCAGTACGGCAACACCTTCACTCTTTAAACCATCTCTTTCATTACGTGCACTGAGGACGACGATACGCTTGAGACTAAGATCCTGCTTACTTCCCTTTCTCAACAATGGTCTACCAAGTAGCTTTGCAAGACTAAAAACCGGAACATTTCCCTCCTGTACCGTAACATAGCCAAGGGCTCCCTCCGGCTTTGCTAATCCGCGATCATCAACATCAGAGCGGTAAAGTCGCAATCGTTCTATCCGCTGAATACTGCGAATCAAGGTCATTTCCATGAAATAACTTTCTTCATTGACATTGCAACGAACCAACCGATGGACCGGATTTTCTTCAACTTGCCTGAACATATTTCATCCTCGATAAGGTCATGGAGTTAACACAATCTTGCACGATAAACCGGCCGATATCGCTAGGTGATCCGATCCGATCCACCACCCCTTTTTCTACGGCTCGTTGCGGCATACCGTTAACCACACAAGTATCACCACTCTGGGCATAAGTTCGTCCCTTTTTGGATCGTATAGCCACCATACCTTGGCTTCCATCATTACCCATACCAGTTAAGATAATACCTGTTGTTCTTGACCCATACAACTGAGCCACCGACTGCATGGTAACATCAACTGCCGGTCGGTGACCACCAATCATCGGCCCCTGGTTAACAATTACATTACCATCTCGACCCAGCAGAAGATGGTGATCACCAGGGGCGATAAGGACAACGCCAGGCTCAAGAGGGTCACCATTCTTAGCTTCTCGCACCTTCAAGGCAATTCGACGATCAAGCTGGGCAGCAAGAACTTCAGTAAAAGAGGGAGGGATGTGCTGCACCACAATGATTGCAGCAGGAAAATCCACCGGCAATCGACTAAATAATTCCCTTAAAGCGACTGGACCCCCAGTAGAAGCACCAACCACCACAATTCCACCGGGCAAAAGACTAATCCCAGGGGTGACGTAAGGGGTATCTTCCTTATTTTTAAGTGAAGGATAAGAAAATTCTATCTTCTGCGGGTCGTGAAGGGCCGTAGCAGTAACAATGGGCAACGCCTGACCTTGCCGACCTTTTTTAAGAGACCTGATAACCTTTATCTTGGAAGCGGAGCGAACCTTAGCAATAATATCCTGTCTGAGAATTTCAGGGTCAACAGGGGAATCAGGATTATATTTTAATATAAAATCAACCGCTCCCATATCTAATGCTTTTAAAGTGGTTGCTGCGGCTTCTCTACTAATACCACTCACCATAATAACCGGAGTAGGGTTTTCGATCATCAGCATCCCTAATGCTTTAATACCATCCATCACCGGCATTTCAATATCCAAGGTCACAACATCAGGCTTGAGCTCATTGACAAGCTGAAGCGCCCGCAAACCGTTAAGCGCGGTACCCACTACTTGAAAGTCGGCAGAAGACTGGAGATAATTAGTCAACAATCGACAAACAAAAGGAGAATCATCGGCAACAACTACTCGAATAGGATTGGTCATTAAACCATGGTACGTTTTTTGGCTGTTAAGTCAGCAACCAACCCGGTCAACATTTCATCTTGATACGGCTTGGTAACATATTCAGTTGCTCCCACATCAAAACCTTTTTGTCGATGCTTGGCTCCGCCTCTTGAAGTTAACATAATAATGGGAAGTTTTTTGTAGGCCGCTTGCCCACGCAAGGTAGCTGTTAACTCATATCCATCCATTCGAGGCATCTCAATGTCTACCAACATAATATCAGGGGGCAGTGCCATTTCTTGAATCTGGGTCAGCGCATCCAATCCATCCTTGGCAGTAATGGGATTCCAACCAGAGTTACGTATTAAGTTAGTAAGTACCCGCCGAACACTTACGGAATCATCAACGATCATTACGTTAATAATCTTTCGATCGGTAAGCGACTGAATCTCTTTAATATCGATTGCTTTATTAGCCCCTACCTGTTCTGGTTCCGCCAATAACTCGGCAGGATTCAAGATAAGAACCACACTACCATCACCCATAATGGTACCACCGGTAATTCCGTGGACATAGCGTAAATGATTACCTAAAGGCTTAATAACCACCTCACGACCCTGAATGATCTGGTCAACGATTAGACCAACCTGCTGCCCACCAGCCTGCAAGATCAACACTGGGAGTCGAGTTACATTAGTATCTGCTCCTTGGTGGAGATTAAGAACCTCTCCAAGGCGAAGCACCGGATAAGTGGAACCACCAACCCTGATAACCGGTTGCTGTCCTACATAATCTATATTATCTTCTTCCACCCGAACGATCTGACTAACCGAACCCAAGGGAATAGCAAAGATCTCATAGTTGGCCCGCACGATAAGTCCCTTGGTTATAGCCAAGGTCAAGGGAAGCCGAATTGTAAAAGTAGTCCCTTCACCGGGAACGGAATCAATAGTAACCGTCCCTTTAAGTTTTTGGACATTTTCCTTTACAATATCCATCCCCACTCCGCGACCGGAGATTTCACTAACCTCACCGGCTGTACTAAATCCAGGCAAGAAAATTAGGGAGTTTAATTCTTCAGGACTCAGAGTTAAAGCGTCTGCCTCACTAAGGTATCCTCCAGCTATTGCTTTGGTTCGGAGAACCTGGGGATCAAGGCCTCCACCGTCATCCCTAATACTGATCACCACCTGATTGCCTTCGTTGTAACCTCGTAGGAGAATAGTGCCTGCTTCCGATTTCCCAAGCACTTTACGAAGTTCCGGAGGCTCAATTCCATGATCCACTCCGTTACGAATAATATGCATCAATGGATCAGCAATTTCTTCCATCACCAACTTATCAAGCTCGACCCCTTCGCCATGAATTTCTAACGAAGCCAGCTTATTCTGCTTCCTCGAAACCACCCTTACAACCCGGTGCAACCGAGTAGCTAAGGTAGAAAGGGGAACCATACGAACTCGCATAAGTTTTTCTTGTAACTCACTGGAAATTCGACTCTGACGGGTAAGAGTGGAATCAAAATCACCGATAAGGTTACCCAAATCATTACCGACCGTTTTAATATCACCCGATGTTTCCGAAAGCTCTCTAGTAAGAAGATGAAACTCGGTATAACGATCCATTTCCAAATCATCAAATTCGCTTCTACCCGACCCCTCTTGATCACCCAGAGTCAGTTTAGTTGCACCTAGGGTAGTGGCCTCGTACTGAGTTTCTAAGTTGACAGAAATACGCCGCAAACGATCAATACTGTTTTGTAATTCCTGGACCTCACCAGTAAGGTTACCCAGACGCTGCTCAAAAGTGGTTCGAGTAATAACCAACTCACTTACCAAACGAACCAGATCATCAAGTCGATCCAGCGGAACGCGTACAAATTCACCCGGCTGACGTTGAACAACCGCTTCCTTGACCTGATCTTCACCAGTCAAGTCCCCTTTTTGAGGAGCATAAAGCGGATCTGTCAAATCAATAACTTTTTCCTCACCCAAAGCAGCTACGGACTTGGGTACCAGGTCAGCGGCAGTAGTTTTGCCCAACAATCCATTATAACGAAGTTGCAAGGTAGATAAAGTTTCAGGTGCAACCTCTCCAGCTACTAAGTCCTCAAGTACGTCGCCCGAGGTACTAAGTAAATCAGAAATATCATTAGTCCACTCAAGCTCCTTCTCATAAAGAAGATCAAGCAGATCTTCCATACGATGACTCAAAGCAGTGACACTCATGAGCCCAACCGAACCAGCTGATCCTTTAAGAGTGTGCACAGAGCGTCTTACATCCTGCACCAAATTTTTATCAAAACCCTCTCGGCCCAATTCGGTAAGTCGTAAATTTACCGTACGAAGATGATCCTCTGCTTCCAATAGAAAAATCTCTAACAATTCAGGAAGAATGTCATCGTCAGCGAAATCATCATCAGATGAAAAAGCGTCTTGCGCTACCTGATCATCACTGATTTGCTCTAATAATTCATCATGTTGAGATAGTTGCGATTCAGAAGATTCTGAGAAATGATCGTAAAGTCTGAGGAGATCGGTATAATTCGGTTGTTCGGTAGTATTGGTAGCGATATCCTCCAACAAATCCCCTGTGGTGCACAGCAAATCTAAAACGTCAGTGGAAAACTCCATAGACCCATCATAGAGTTGATCAAGCAAATCCTCCATACGGTGAGTTATAGCAGCAACCGACTCTATACCAACAGCACCAGCACCGCCTTTCAACGTATGAATCTTACGCCTAATTTCCATAATCCGTTCTTGATCATATCCGGATTTTTGAAAATCGGCTAGCAGCAAGCTAACCTCCTGAATATAATCGAGAGCTTCCACCCAAAAAGCCTCAAGCATCTCTGGATCTACAGCCAGAGGAGCCATTTCAGGTTCCAGCTCTGATACCTCATCATCTGAATCACTCGGCCCTAAAGTCCAGGAAGAACTTTTCCCTTCTTCTTCCGTTTCAATGCCGAATTCGCTTAAGATTTCAGAGAGTACGCTCTCATCTTCCTCCAAGGGAAGATTGCGCGCCCTTCGGTACCCAATAACAATAGTACTTATAATTTCTGGTTCACTAAATTCATCACTCAAAGCCACATCAAGATATCCATCAATAAACTCAATGGTCATGACCATGAGATCCAAAAGATCCTGGGTAAACGGAGTGGATTTATTACCTATATCCTCAAGAGTTTCTTCCACATAATAGGATATGGTACTTAATGCACTCAAGCCAACCATGGCAGAGGCACCCTTTATAGTGTGCATGAGGCGAAAAACTTCTTCTTGAATCTCCGTTTGGGATTGATCGGCATACAGATCCTGTAAACCTTTTTTAACAGACGGAATATAACTTTTCGCTTCTTCAATGAAACCGATCAGTATCTCTTTGCTGACTGTACTAGCCATAGGACAGCTCCATGGGATAAATCTTTGACAGGGCCACAATAACCCTTAAGAACCATTAAATAATTTTTCGATACAACAGGACATCTTTGAAATTTATAAGTTGAAACCCCGGCAATCGCAAACCAACCACTTCTGCTGGTCCCAAAAATAAATAACCGCCTGGATTAAGACGTTGACTGAGTCGCCTCACTAACTCTAACCGGTTTGTCGACTCAAAATAAATCATGACATTCTGACAGAATATAATATCCTGGGCGGTAATCCAATAACTGCTCGGATCTAATAGATGAAGGTATCCGAACTTGACCACTTCCTGAATGAATTTAACTAAACTGTAGGATACTTTATTTCCAACATCTTTTTTCTCCATGTATCGCAACAGATACTCCTCAGGCAACTGCCTAAGCTCATGGGGCTTATAGACACCAGAACGGGCCTTTTCCAAGGCATTGAGACAGATATCAGTACCATAAATCAGCTGCTTCACTCCGCCCCACCCGCCTTCCGATAAAGGTTCGGGATGGGAGGCCAGAACTTCGCCAAAGGTCATGGCCAGGGAGTAAGGCTCTTGCCCGGTAGAGCAACCCGCGCTCCACATACGCAAGGTAAGATCATTATTTTGCTCTTTTAGCTCCCGTAAAGCTGGAAATACACACTCTTCAAGGGCAAGAAAGGAAGGCTGGTGCCGAAAGAAACTAGTCTCGTTATTTACAAGTAGTTCCAACAAGGCCAACCACTCTTCCCCCCCCTGGGGATTAAAAGCTACAAAGTGGTAATAATCAATATATTTTGTGATATTAAGTAGGAGCATCCGTTCCCATAAACGTTGCCTAAGAAATCGAATCCTACCTTCAGTAATAAAATGACCACAACATTTTTTGATATAATCCCGCCAAACTAGATAATCGGCAACTGATATTTCGGGCGGGGAAGATTGAGAAAAATCGGCAGGACGGCGGACACATTTAGTGCCGCCGTCAGATATTTGCCGTTTATGCGCCACGTTGATAATCGTCCGGGAGTTTAAACCTGCTCAAGGAACCACGAAGACTATCAGCCAATACAGCAAGATTATTAATTGAAACAGCTGCTTGCTTAGTACCAGCAGCTGTTTGCTGGGTAACCTCAGCAATATCTACCATGGAGGCAGAAAGAGCTTCAGAACCTCGTGCCTGCTGTTTAGCAGCCAGAGAGATTGATTGAATCAATTCAGCCAGTCGTCCAGATACAGCATCAATCTCCCAGAGTGCCTTACCCGCCTGATCGGTAAGTTTAGTACCTTCCACCACCTCGTTGGTCGTGGTCTCCATAGCGGTCATGGCTTCATTAGTCTCACTCTGAATTGTTTTAACAAGAGAGTCAATCTGCTTGGTAGCATTAGTAGACCGCTCCGCCAACCGCTCAACTTCCTCAGCAACAACAGCAAAACCACGTCCAGCATCCCCGGCCATAGCAGCCTGAATTGAAGCATTCAAAGCCAGAATACTGGTACGATCAGCAATATCAGAAATCAACTGTGTTATCTCACCAATTTCCTGAGAACTTTCACCAAGTCGTTTAATACGTTTAGATGTTTCCTGTACCTGCTCGCGAATACGATTCATACCTTCAATGGTATCCTGTACCGCTTTGGTACCTTGGGCAGCGTTGGCTTTCGACTGCTCACCAACCTGAGTTGAGGTTGCAGCATTTTCAGAAACCTGCTGAATAGAAACCGCCATTTCATCAATAGCAGCGGAGGTATCAGTAATCTGCATGGCCTGACTCTCACTACCTTGAGCCAAATGCTCAGCCGTGGTCTGAATCTCGTTGGCAGAAGAACTAACCTGAAGGGTAGCATCCTGAACATTGGAGATAATATCACGCAACTGTTCAATCATGAAGTTATATGAATCGGCGATGGCACCGGTAACATCAGCAGTTACCTCTGCATCAACCGTAAGATCACCATCTGCCAAGCCAGCTACATCTTCCAACAGACGCATAATGGAGTTCTGAATTACATCACGCTCCTCGCGAGATTGAATCAGAGCCATAGTGTTATCAAGCATGGTATTAAGAGAGTCAGCAACATGACCAAGCTCATCTGCACTGTGAATCTCGGCGCGAGCCTCAAAATCACCCATACCGATGGAGCTAAAAACACCCATAATCGCATTGGTTTGCTTTACCAAGGCATTGGACAGCCAGATAGTCAATGCAATTACCACTAGAAAAGATACCACAAGTATAATAAGAAAGTTATTTCGTAGTGCATTAGGCGTCTCATGGACCTCACTTTCGTCCATTTCCGCCATCATTGCCCAGATAACCGCACCTTCTGGATTCGCAGCAGTAGGCTCCTGTACAACCAAAGGTCCCCAGGAACTAAACACAGCCTTGCCACGATAATCAATAATAACTTGCTTGCCATGGTTACTTGCAATAGCATCTTTAAATGCAACCGTATCTATAAGATACTTTTCATCCATCATAGTACTAGTAACGCCCATATCTTTTAGAAATCGAGAGTTACAACGCCATAGACCATCAGGTCCAACCAGATAAACCTCACCTGTTCTACCTAATCCAATAGTTGTGGACATCTGCTCATTAATGATATCTATATCGAGCTCGGTTATAACAATTAGTTTGTCTTCTGCATCATGTTTTACAAGATCAACCCCTTCTCCCACACTCATATGTTCCGGTTCAATGATAGCGCCACCTTCCTCATTTAAGTTAATGGCAATAGCAAAAAAACCAGTGGCTTTATCAATAACTGGTGACTGTGAAAAATCTTCAAAAACCACCTCACCAGGTATGGAGTAATAGGCAGCCTTATCAAAGGCCTGGCCGAGACCAGTATTACGATACTTCTCGTTAGTCAATACTTTACCGAATAAATCCGATTTAGTAGCATTATATATAACGTGACCATCTCCATCAACGAGATATGTATCGCGATACCCATGCAGCTTATTAAATTCACCAATATATTGATGAAGCTTTATATGAGTAAGGCTATAGAGACTACCGTCACCGGCATCAACGAGATCAGGCTTATTTAGATAGGCGCTACGAAGAATCTCAGTGGCAGCTTCATGATCTCCCACTCCCATCTCTTCCACACCTTCAATCATCTGAGGCCCCAATTCTCGTACAAAGGGGTTATCAGCAAAACCTTTGAGAACGTCGCGTTCCTCTGCAAAAAAGTCCTTCATTTTTCCACGGTACACATCCTCCATAGCCTCAAGAGAATCAAGAGTTTGTGTTTCAATCGCAGTGGTGGAAAGGTTAATTGCGAAGAACCCCATGACCACCAAAGGAATTGTAGCCATGAGAATAATGGAAAACAGCAGCTTGTTACGAATACTCTCAGTCACAAGCCTGATTGGGGCCAAATTTGTCAGATTTTTAATAAATCCGAGTTTTCCTTCCATGTGGAATACCTCCTGCTCCTAAGGAAGATTTAAAAGGCATTAAAACGCCTTTAAAAAAAACAAACGATCATACTGGACGAAACTGTTGCATCTCGTCTGACAAAAGAAGTTTTTCAAAATCAAGCACCGTCAACATACGATCCTCGTAATCTAAAACTCCCTGCAAATATGTTTCTATTTCATCTTCTATAGTCCCTGTTGGTTGTTCTATTTTCCCAGTGGGAAGATAACGAATTGCGTTGACCTTATCAACAACCAACCCGACTACAACTTCCTGATCTCCGGCACGGGTGATAAGAAGTCGTTTAGTCATACTTAA
>JAOTSI010000223.1 GCA_029865005.1 Desulfobulbaceae bacterium | reverse complement strand
GTCTGATCATCAAAATCAAGAGCGAGACCGAAACGGTTGCTGATATGGGAACCACCTTCGGGACCATTCTCAATAAGGATTTACCAGACAAAAAATTTGTTTTGGAGAGCCAGTCTGAGATCGGTTCCTCAATTAGTGAAATGTTACGTGATAAAGCCATTGAGGCTATTCTAATCTCCTTGTTTGGTGTTCTTTGTTACCTGGCTCTACGCTTTGACATGAGCTTTGGTATTGCCGCTGCAATAGCCACTTTTCATGATGTTTTAGTTGTATTGGGCATCTGTTGGATTGCCGATATTGAGATCACCCTGCTCATTGTAACTGCTCTCCTCACTTTGGCGGGTTATTCTCTTAATGACTCAGTGGTTGTTTTCGATCGTATTCGGGAAAACCTCGCCAAAAACGAACGTAAACCGTTACTTGAAGTACTTAATGACAGTGTCAATCAAGTACTTGGTCGTTCCATGGTCACCTCAATGACCACCTTATTGGTATTAGTCTCCCTTTTCTTCTTCGGTGGCCCGGCTATCCATGATTTTTCCTTTGCTCTGCTCATCGGTATCATTATCGGAACTTATTCTTCGGTCTTCATTGCTTCTCCATTGCTGACCCTATTACCCAACAGAAGAGAGAATTAACATGGGAGCTACTATTCCCGACCAATTTCGCAGAGTAGAGGCAGGAGAAGAATTTACCTTCTCCTGCCATCCAGGAGTCTCCTGTTTCACCGAATGTTGCAGGGAACTGGACCTGGTTCTCACTCCCTATGATGTGCTGCGTTTAAAAAATCATTTCAAAACCCATTCCGGTGCATTTCTGGAACGTTATGTCATTATAGAATGGGACGAACAAGCTCTTTTTCCGCTCTGCTATCTCACCATGGTAGATGACGGAAAGGCCAGCTGTGTTTTCGTTACCCCTAAGGGATGTTCAGTCTATGAGAACCGGCCCGGAGCCTGCCGGGCCTATCCTGTAGGTCGAGGAGTTTCCAGAACCCAGGAAGGTAATATTACCGAATCCTTTGTTTTGGTTGAGGAACCCCATTGCCAGGGTTTTCAGGAAAAGACCGAGCAAACAATCGGTGGTTACTTCAAAGATCAGGAGCTAGAGCGTTATAATATTTTTAACGATAAGGTTTTGGAAATTCATCAGCATCAGAAAATCAAGCAAGGTTTTCGACCATCTAAAGAACAGCTGGATCAATATATCTTAGCACTCTACAACTTGGACCAATTTCGGGTGGAGATGGAGAAAGGGCGCTTTAGCATGAAACGTCCCCTTACTGAGGAAGAACAAAAAGGAGTGGCAGGGGATGATGAATTATTGTTGGAGTTGGGTATTCGCTGGATTCGCGGTGTATTATTTGATGAATAACTAAGGCGTTTCCACTCAATTGCTAAAAATAAAGTAAGTTTTCACAAGCAGCTTACCCTCATGGGGTGTTCCTTGCCCAGATAGAAGGGCTATAGCGAGCAGCGGTAATTGCATAAATCTGTGCCATCGTGACCACTTACTATCTCGTATTTTATGAAAACAGCTAGTTATAAACCTTGTGACCAGGTACAAAAATAGATAATACCATGCTCAAACTTGTTATTTTTGATTGCGACGGGGTCTTATTTGATTCTCGGGAAGCCAATCGGTCTTACTACAACCAACTGCTCGCTCAGTTCAGCTGTCCAATTATGACCGAGGAGGAAGTAGATTACGTTCACACCCATAACGTTACCGAATCAGTAGGCTATATATTCCGTAACCATTCCAAAATTGCCACTGAGGCGGTGGATAAATATCGTACTGAACTTGATTATACTCCTTTTCTGCAACATATGATCATGGAACCGGATTTGATGGAGTTTCTCACTCTTATTAAACCATGCTATCATACGGCCATCTCCACCAATCGTACCACAACCATGGGACAAGTGTTGGAGATGAGTAACCTCACTCCCTGGTTCGACCAGGTGGTTACGGCCTTGGATACCGGTAAACCTAAACCTGCTCCCGATGCTTTGCATATGATTTTGGATAACTTCAAGGTGGGAATTGATGAGGCCATTTTTATCGGAGACAGCGATGTGGATCGTCTCCACGCTGCCACTGTAGGAATGGACCTAATAGCCTATAAAAATCCCGCACTAGACGCCAAATACCATGTTAACAATTTCATGTCCATCACTCAGCTCCCTCCCTTTAAGGCCGCGAAAAATAATAGATGTCCCTAAATTTCAGTCCATTAATTTTCCATTGCCTTAGAGATCAGCTTTAAGGCAACCGCGAGATGAATACAATATGGAAACCAAGCTTCATATTATAGGCCGCATCCACACTCCGTACAAAAAACTGGCCGATTGCCCTCGTAACTTTAGCGATCAGGGACCTCAGTGCACTATTTTAGTGGATGAAAAATACGCTGATGGACTACTTGGCCTTCAAGCTGGACGTACGATTCTCGTACTTTACTGGTTTGAAAATGTTGAGCGTGAAAAACTGCAAGGTCGCTCCAGAAAGAGTGGTAAATTTTCCGGCGTATTTGCATTACGCTCTCCGGCCAGACCCAATCCCATCGCCGTCTCAGCAGTAACCATCGAAAGAATCGAGGGGAATACTATTTATACTAGAGGTTTGGATTGCCTTGATGACACTCCGCTGCTTGATATTAAACCTCTTAAATCAGGGGAAGACCAAGTCGCCAAGCCTTGTCCGACCGCGATTCGATCCTCCACCACTACCTCTACTACCCCTTAAGTAGAAGCGGAAGAGTAGTACCTGGTCACATGGTTTGTAACCAACTGATTTAATACAGTGCTCATTTGTAAGTGGTTACAAGTGGTTCAGGCTTATGCAGTTGCTGTTGCTCGCTATAGCCCTTCTATGCGGGCAGGGGCAACTGCATGAAGATGAGGTACCGGTGACCGCTTACGAAGAATAGGTAGCCATTATTTCGACCAGCTTATCAATGAGGTAATCAATTTCCTCTTTGGTTACCGTTAGCGGAGGAATAAATCGTAACACCCTGCCACCGGCAAAATTGATCAAAACCTGGTTGGCAAAAAGATCAGACACCATATTCATGCCGTCCTCTATACCTTTCTCGGTCAATACCAAACCAATAAGCAATCCTTTACCACGCACCCCGCTTGCCAAATCAGGGAACTTGTCAACTATTTCACCTAATCTATTCATGAAGTAGGTGCTGTTCTCCTGAACATTCTCCATAAATCCATCAGTAATCATTTCACGTAAAACCGCCACAGCAGCCGCAGCAGCCACCGGGTTTCCCCCAAATGTGGAGGCGTGAGTGCCAGCAACAAGAGAGGCAGCTATTTTGTCGGTGGTCAACATGGCCCCGATGGGTAAACCATTACCCAAGGCCTTGGCCATGGTGAGAATATCAGGAGTCACCGGCAGTTGTTCATAGGCAAAGAGGGTTCCGGTACGGCCCATGCCTGTCTGCACTTCATCAAAAATCAATAACAGGCCATATTTATCACACAGCGCCCGGATAGCTAACAGGTATTCATCGTCTAAGGGGCGTACGCCACTCTCCCCTTGCAATGGTTCACAGAGGATGGCGCAAGTTTTATCAGTAATCAAACCCTCCAAAGAGGAAGGATCACCAAACTCGGCATGGATAAAACCTGTTGGCAGAGGTTCAAAGCCTTCGTGGAATTTAGGTTGACCGGTGGCAGCCACAGTTGCCAATGTTCGGCCATGAAATGACCCTGTTAGTGAGATAATCTCATAACGATTCGCTCCTGAATGGATCCTGGCAAGTTTAATTGCAGCCTCATTGGCCTCCGCCCCTGAGTTAGCCATAAAAACACGATCTGCAAATGAATTGGAAGTAAGTAATTCGGCCAATTCAATTTGAGGCTTTGTATGAAACAAATTGGAGACGTGTACCAATTCCCTAGCTTGGGCACAAATGGCATCACTCACCACGGGATGACAATGTCCGAGGGAGCAAACCGCAATGCCGGAGAGAAAATCCAGATAACGACGATTATCGGCATCCCATAGCCAACATCCCTCTCCACGCACCATAGTTGCAGGAAACCTATTGTATGTTGCGATAAACACCTTTTCTCCTCTGGCTATCCATTCATTATTGGAAGTCATCCGATAATCTCCGTTCCGATCCCTTCAGGGGTAAAAAGTTCTAATAAAAGTGCATGCTCAATTCGGCCGTCAATGATATGGGACTTGGTAACCCCACCGTTTATGGCAGAGACGCAACAGCGTAACTTGGGAATCATTCCACCACTTATCACTCCACTCTCAATGAGGTTTTCTATATTTTCCATTTCAATAGTGGAGAGCAACTCATCATTTTTATCTTTAACGCCGGTAACATCGGTAAGAAGTACTAACTTCATCGCATTTAATTCTGCTGCTATGGCCCCAGCAACTAGATCGGCGTTAATATTAAAAGCCTGACCGTCTTCTCCCACCCCGACTGGTGCAATAACCGGGATAAAATCACGCTGATCCAAAGTGCTCAAAATATCAGGATTGATTTTTGTTACCTCTCCAACTCGACCAAGATCTATTAATTCAGGTGGTCTATCACCAGGTTGTGTTTTAGAGTGAATGGTCATCTTTTTGGCTTGAACCAAGTCACCATCACGACCAGAGAGCCCCACGGCTTTACCGCCGCAATGATTTATTAATCCCACAATTTCTTTATTTACTTTACCTACTAAAACCATTTCAACCACATCCATGGTTTCACCGTCGGTCACCCGCATCCCTTCTATATAGCTAGGTGTTATATGCATTTTGTCTAGGAAACGATTTATCTGGGGTCCGCCGCCGTGGACAATTACCGGATTTATACCGATATATTTCATCAAAATCACATCCAGAGCGAAATTTCTTTTTAGCTCTTCGTCCACCATGGCATGACCGCCGTATTTAATAACTACGGTTTTGCCGCTGAATTCTCGTATGTAGGGCAAAGATTCTATTAAAACCTTTGCTTTGTTAATTGATTGTTGCATAAAGATCTCCATCAATCCATCTTTGTTTTTTATCACAGTGCTACACCACCTTGCGGATCAAATCTATTTTACATCTGGGAGAGCAAGCTGTAAATAGTTCTCTGTCCAAGCAATTCCCTGTTCTAATTCCTAGGGCTAACTTCTTTACTTTTACAAGATGAGGAAGTATTATCTGTTCACTTCTTCATACGCGAAGTTTAAATTACTTCTTATTAAGGTACCTTTGATGAATATATTTATTCGATCAACACTATGTGCTGTTTTTTTTCTTTGTTGTTTGATAATCTTGCATCCATTCTCACAATGCATGGGAGCAGATCCTATTAGTATTAACGCTCAACGGATGCTTTCCACGGAAGCAAAAAACACCGTTATTTTTATGGGAGATGTTGACGCCAGACAGGGCGACACTGCCATAACCTGTGATGAGATGACAGTTTATTATAAAGAAAAAACAAACAGTGATGATACCACGAGCCAAGTGGAAAAAATGATTTGCATTGGCAATGTTCAAGCCACTAGTGGCAATTTCCTCGGCATTAGTAAAAAAATGGAATACTACGCCGCAGAACGAAAAATTAGACTTATTGGTAACGCCAAGGCCTGGAAAGGTAATGATTTGGTGCAAGGTGAAATCATAAGTCATTTTCTTGACAAAGGTGTCTCTACTGTGGAGAAAGGGTCTGCTTCGGGAGATGGAAAAGTTCATGTCATCATTAATCAAGACAAATAGTATTAATACGAACTTTGTTGAAAAAACAAACAGTTAAATTGTTAAATAACGTTGAGATGTTCTGATATTGGCGAACCCTATAAAGTATGACTTCAAAAGATTCAGTCCTTGAAACAAAAGGAATAATAAAAGAATATCGCAACCGCCGGGTTGTTGATCAGATAAACCTTGAGGTACGCAGTTCCATGGTTGTTGGCTTACTTGGTCCTAATGGAGCTGGTAAAACAACTACCTTTTACTCTATTGTGGGTTTTGTTCGCCCTGATGGCGGAGCCGTTTATTTAGACGGTGAAGATATCACTGCTTTGCCCATTCATCAAAGAGCAACCAAAGGTATAACCTACCTGGCACAAGAACCATCGGTTTTTAAAAAACTGACGGTGGAAGAGAACGTCAGGATTATTCTAGAACCTCTGGGGCTTAGCCAAAACGAGATCAAAAATCGAATCGCTGAGTTAATGGCTGACCTCAAAATTGAATATCTCGCCCAAAATAAAGGCCATGCTCTCTCTGGCGGTGAACGTCGAAGGGTAGAAATCATGAGAGCGCTTGCTACCAAGCCACGCTTTATTCTCCTTGATGAGCCGTTTGCCGGAGTCGACCCTCTTTCTATTGCTGATCTACAAAATATCATCAGGGCTTTGAAAAATAAGGGGATTGGCGTCCTGATCTCTGATCATAACGTTCGAGAGACTCTGCAAGTTTGTGACTTTGCTTATATAGTAAATAGTGGTAGAGTATTAACCTCCGGGGTTGCTGATGATATTATTGAAAGTGAAATCGCTCGCAAGATGTATCTTGGCGAACATTTCCAAATGTAAAAGCTAACTGGAAAGTAAATTAAATAATAGGCATCCCTTTGGGCTGCCCATCATGCATGGAACAAAAGTATGTTCACCGGCAAAGACAACTGTCGGCATGATATCCAAAATTCAACCCAGCCCCTGATGCAAAAAATGATACTCCATGGTTCTTGAACTTCGACAACAGCTTAAATTAGCACAAAAACTGGTCATGACTCCCCAGTTGCGGCAAGCTATTAAACTGCTGCAGCTCAATCGAATGGAACTGACCACCGCATTGCGGGCAGAAATTGAACAAAACCCGGTGCTTGAAGAGGTGTCTGACTCTGGATTGGACAATGTCCCAGAACTGGGTGAACAAAATAATCTTGAGGCCACAAACGGGCCTGAATCAGCTATAACCTCTAAAGTCAACACTGATGACCCTGCAGTTTTAGCTGAAGTTAATTGGGCTGATTATGCCAATAACTTTGATACTGATATCTCATTCTCCCGGGAAGCACCCGCTGCTGACGCTCCGTCCCAATTCGATTTTATTTCCGC
Organism: Desulfobulbaceae bacterium; assembly: GCA_029865005.1. Taxonomy (GTDB): domain Bacteria; phylum Desulfobacterota; class Desulfobulbia; order Desulfobulbales; family Desulfobulbaceae; genus JAOTSI01. The sequence goes on along the minus strand of JAOTSI010000223.1, from coordinate 275 downwards.
AACTCCAGGTCTTGATTCCCATCTTAATTGGCAACTATCTCATCTCGAACTTACCGACAAAGATATAAAAGTTGCCGACTTTATAATTGGAAATCTGGATCACCATGGCTTTCTTAAAACCACCATTGCTGATATTAGTATCGGGTGCGATTGTGACGATGAATTTTCAGAAGGTGTCCTACGAATTATCCAATCCTTGGATCCACCAGGTATCGCTGCCCGGTACATTCGTGAATCACTACTTCTGCAGTTGGAACAAAAAGATCTCTATGATC
>JAOTSI010000222.1 GCA_029865005.1 Desulfobulbaceae bacterium | reverse complement strand
TAAAAAGACAAAATCCCATAGCACTTTCCCTTTCTGCATGATGACCTGGAGGGCGCACCAAACAAAAAGCATTATCTATCTCTCCTGAATTAATACGATTTAATCCATCTATTAAAGACCCCACAGCTTTTGATGCGGCAGCAAATGATTCAGAAGAGGTTTGAGTATCAGCATCTAAAAAATCATGTGCTTTACCAGCAGTATCGGCAATTCTTTTAACTAGTTTACGGGAATGATTTACCCCTATTATATTTAAAGAGGAGGGCAAAAATTGCGGCTCTATAAAGGACGCTCCTTGTTTTTTATAACGATCAAGTTCCTCATAGATAACTCGCAAACGATCTGGTGATTCCGGATGATTATATCCCGTTTCGTGTTGTAAAAATAAATCATCTCTATAAACAGCTGTTTTACGCATTCCGATTTCTCTTACAGTCATAGATGGCCTTTTCAGTAATTATAAAATCCATAAATTGATCATGAAGTTGCATAGGAACTCGTTCTACCATTTGCATTTCAAAACAAATACCCATCCTCAAAGCATTAGGGGCGGAATTAACAAAAAAGCGATCATAATACCCTCCCCCATATCCAAGTCTTCCACCCATAGAATCAAAAACTGAACCAGGCGCAATAACAATTTCAATAGTTGACGGATCTATCTGCTGAGTTTCTACTATTTCTTCCATTGGCTCAGGTATTCCACAATAACCTGGTGTTAATTGATCTAGAGGATTTGTTATTCTAATTGGAAGTAATTTATTTTCAGAGGTTAAAGTAAGCGGTACTACAACCTTTTTTGATAATTCCAAAAAAGAACGGATTAGAGATTGAGTACGCACTTCACTACGAAAATCAACATAAATAAATAGAGTGAGAGCTTGAATTACCAAAGGATGGGTAAAGAGACTATGGGATATAATCTGGCTTTTCTTGTTTAAAGTATCATGGTTAAGACTATCACGCTTAGCTAGGATAGCTTTACGTAAATGATCTCTATAATCAGATGGTTGAGTTATCATAATAACCTTTCAACTGGGATATTAAAAATTAGCACCAAAGTAACATTAACTAGTAATACAACAAAATAAAAATTCAAAAATTATTTTATAGTAACCAAACCTATTTTATAACAGAGCAAGTTGTAAGTGTTCAGGCACCTGTGACCACTTACTATCTCACGGGTAATTAAATCAGTTAATTATAAACCTTGTAATCAGGTACAAAAAAATATCCGACTCAATTTTTAGATTATTTATTATTTTCCATGAACTTTATAAGGTTTCAAACTTATTATTTATCATCGATAATAAATGGTAAAAATATTTTCAGTAATGAACTCGGGAAAAATAAAATACCCAAAAATAGCATTTTCCGCAGCCCTTCCCTACGCTGAATTTTATTTACTTTCACTGGATAATAATTGAGATATAAAAATATTTTAACAAAAATGAAAATAGAAATAAAAAAAGCGGTCTCGACAATTACGAGACCGCTTTGCATTAAAAATATAAATTAAACTATCACATAGGAACTATAAGTTTATTGCTATCCTCATTCCAAGTAACTACTAGATACCAGATAGCCATGGATAGACCAACTAGTAAAAGGGTAGGCCCATATCCATAAGCATCGGGAAGATAAATACTGGAACCTAAAACCCCTTTGTCCTCAAATTTAGCACCTTTGAACCAAGTAATCATCAAGGAGTTGCTTATTCCAAAAAATGGTACAACTAACCATAATTTCATTTGCCCCTCGCCTACTCGCCACAAGGTACCTGATCCACAACCACCGGCCAACATAGCACCAAGACCAAAAATAAACCCACCGAGCACTCCCCACCAACCAAAAGTACCACGAACATAATTCATAGGATGTAAGACCGGATCACCATCAAATCGCATGGCAACCCCATATTTCAGAATAGCTGCACCAACGGCAACAATAAAAATAGACAGCATAACCGATTTTGCCATAGAACAATCACCGGTCATATGGGGTTCACGAAAACCCTGAACCATACACCAGCGACCTCGTTGCATGGTATATCCAATGGCAGCAGAAATAAGTAAGATACCAGATAGCGAATTAATATATTCTACATAATCATCACCATCATAACCAACATAGGCATAAGCACCCCAAATAATCAAAGCCAAAGAAGCAATACCTAATACTATTTGAACAGGAAAAGGAAAATCTATGGTTTTAGCTCCCCCATCACCCCAGGAAATATGTTCCATTTCCTTATAAAGTAGCCATAATCCAAAAACTACCCCAAAGATGAGACCTAACCACATAGAAAATCCGTTAGCTGCAAGATTACCTATGGCATTATACATACCACCTACATTACACCCTCCGGCTAAAGCAGAACCAACGCCCATAAAAATACCGGCAATAACAGCCTTAATCCATTCACGGAGAGGAGGAAAACGAAATGCAAATTGACCACCCAAACAAGCGGAAACAAAAGCACCTCCTATTATACCTAAACCTATTACTGAACCAGTATTATACCAAACTGATTTGTTGAGTAATAAATCACCATCTTCATCAAAAAAGCCGATTAATTGTAATGTATCACTATCAGAGTAATAACCTAGATAATAGAGTATCCAATCACCCCAATTACGTACTGCACCCACGGCACCCCAAGGACGCCACCAGGCCATTATCAATATACTTAAGATTGCTATAATGACACCGGTCATCATAACATTCCATTCCTTACGACAAAGATTGTCATATAAATTTTTCATTTTATCGACTAATAAATTTCCCTCAGCCATCCTCATCTCCCCTTTGGTATTGGTGATATCCGTTCATATTATTATAATAATATGCCCTTTAGAGAAATATTTATATTTCCCTACCGAATAACAAAAATATAAATATATCTATTTAATTATCCAAAGAATAAATCTCACATACCCATAAAATAAGTAAGATAGAAATTCATTCTCTGTAACGTTTGAGCAACAGACTAAAATTTGAAACCAAAAATAGCAATATAATTTCTAAAAAATGGTTTTTCAATATATTTTAACCTGTTAGTATATAACATCTCTTTATTACTTGATACCACAATGTAAACTTTCTTCTTGACAGAATCAACCATTATTGTTAAGTGATTTCTTTATTACCATATTAGGAATATTAATTCTCTTCTATTGTAAAATTTCATTTCCATTTTTTACGTCATAATAAGATAATCTATTCTGGAGGCACCATGAGCGACAATAAAATAGCACCCGATAATCTAGAAGTAGCAAGTACCCTGGACGCAAAAGGATTAAGCTGTCCCATGCCCTTACTACGTACCAAAAAAGAGATTGGTAAATTAGGTTCCGGCGATGTTTTGGAAATCTTGGGCACGGATCCAGGTTCTCGCAATGATCTTCCCGGTTGGTGTGAGAGATCTGGTCACGAATATATGGGTGAAAAAGAAGAATCCGGATATTTCCGTTTTTACATCAAAAAAGCTTAAGTAAATTATTTACCAAGTTATTTTTTATAACTTATAAAAATGAGTCGTTTTTCTAGTTTGTTAAAGTAAAAAACGACTCATTTTTTGTTTTTTTTATTGATAGTTATTGGTTTAAACCCAGATGGAGGTAATAATGGCCAAGAGTATTGGTATTTTTGTAACTTCTCCCCAAAACATGCGTCATGTCATGGGAGTTACCAAGGCAGCAATTGCTAAGGGTTCCAAAGTAAAAGTATTTTTTACTTGGACCGGCGTACATCTTACTAAATGTGCTGATTTTCCAAGCCTATGTGCATTGGACAATGTTGATGTATCAATCTGTGCCGACAGTTACAAAAGAAATGGATACGATGTCACTGACATTCCCAAGGGACTGACCTCGAAAGAGATGGCAACCCAGGCCCAACATGGTGCTATTATCGAAGATTACGATTGCTATTTGACGTTATAGGAGAAGGTTATGTCCAAAAAAGTTTGCTTCATGTATCCCAGCAGTGAGTACATTTTCGACGGTGTTCGTTCAGCCCTTGGTTTAGCTGTTGAAAATATGTATGCCTACGGCGTCGTTATGAAAAATGAAATCGACGAAATTAATGATTACAATAAAGAAAACATTGAATGGATGAGAGATATGGAAGGTGATGTATACTCTATTCCAGAAGGTAATGTAGAAAAGCATGGCCTTACCAAAATGACTCTTGAGGAACTCGGGCAAAAACTGAAAGAAATGGATGTTATTGTTCCTTATGGAATAATGAGAAGCACAGAAGACTAATTTCATTCATTTTTTAATTTTTATTCCCGAGAGGTTATACCATGAAACTCCTTAATGTATATCGTTCTGAACCAGCTGATGATGTAAAAAAATTAGTTGATATAGTTTCAGATGGTTGTGAGACCAATTCATTTGATCTCAACGTTGAAGCTCCCGACTATGATAAACTTGTCGATATGGTAACAGATGCCGATAAAACTATCTGTTGGTGGTAGGAATATCTTACCATTAACTGAGGGCCGCAACCCTTACTTTTTATTATCTATTTAACTTATAGAGATAAATATAAATAGTATTATTTACAGAGAGTTAGGAAATTTTAAATGCAATAATCATGTTTTATTAGATAATTATTCATTTTAAATTTCTATTTGTTTTTAAGGTCGGCTGATAATCAGCCGACCTTTTTCGTTTTATTGATAAATAATCATAAATACCTCATCTTCATGTGGTTGCCCCCTACCTACAAAATAGGCCATAGCAAACAGCGTCAACGACATAAGGGTCGCGGAAAATAATAAATATCCCAAAATGGCGCAGGATTTTTAGTCGTCTTCAAGAAGAGGTAACAGGCGCATAGCAGCGTTATGAAACTGTTGCCTTGACAAAAAAGACGGCTAAAAAGACAAGCCAGATGGGGTAATTTATTTTTTCCGAGGCCCTAAACCTGAAGTCACCTCTCACTGCTATATTGCTATATAATAGATCAGGTAATTATAAACCCTGTGGTCAGGTACTTTTATTGATGATCTGTTCTAAAACCGTATTGTGAAATAATGGCCTGAAGGCTCGTATCTTCAAATTATACCTTGTAGGATGCACTCTATTGGTCAACATAACCATGGAGAGCCCTTTAGTTTTATCAAGCCAAAAAGAGGTACCGGTAAAACCCAAATGACCTACACTATCTGCGCTTAAATACTTACCACTACTTGATCCCTGCCTAGAAGGGGTATCAAACCCCATACACCATCCTTGATGAGGATATACTTTCCTTAAAAACTTCTTCATAAGTTCTATACTGATGTATGGAAATTGTTTTTCTCCTTGCCAATGCCGTAAAATAGCGAAGCAGAGATGAGAAACCCCTTTTAAAGTGCCAAAAAGCCCTGCATGACCACTTACTCCACCAAATAGATAGCAATGTTCATCATGGACAATACCACGTAGCATTTTACCCCTCCAGCGGCAATATTCAGTAGGGGCAAAACGTAAAATGTCTTTCTGATCATTTCTGATCGTTTTTAAAGGTCGAAAAAAGATATCTTGGCTCAAACCCAGAGGATCACATATCTGCTTAGTGAAAAAATTATCCAAACTCTCTCCACTCACTCGTTCAATAATTTCTCCCAGCAAAATGAAACCAAGATCACTATACAAACATTTTTTTTCCGGTTGATAAATCTGTTCGGTTCCAACAATAGAATTAATAATCCTCATTTTTGCCTCTTTTGTAGGCTGAGGTTTATAATTTATAAAATATGGCTTGTAGGCCGGAAGACCTGAAGAATGGGACAGTAGATGTAAAATAGTAACTTCACCAAGCCTCTTTCCTTTTAATTGATCAAAAATGGATCCTATTCTATCAGTAAGTCTTAACTGATTACTTTCTAATAACACCATAATAGAAAGGGTGGTAGCTAACGGTTTGGTGAGAGAAGCCAGATCAAAAATAGTATCAACTTTTACATCTGAACCATAAGAGTCATAATCAGTCCGTCCATAAAATTCATTTAACTCTATATTTTCTGATTTTCCAGCTAGTTTTATTTGCATGGCCGCACCAGGAAAAACCCTCTCGTGCAAGGCTTGAAAAAATAGTTTGTTAACTTGTATAGCGACTTGATTATCAACCTTTTTTTTCATGGATAATTACTATTTATTTATTTGAAATATTTGCCGTTTTCGAGTAGTATCACTACTTGTTTAAAATATATTGGGAAAGCGGTTGAAAAGCCTGTTTGTTTCTTGTGGAAAATTATGTTGAAAACTTTTTTAGTACTTTTCAACACAATACTCAAAAAGATATCCATACCTTTTTGAGCATCTTAAAATCCTTTTATTTTAAAAAGTTAAGTTTCTTTTCCCCAATTCAATACCCCCAATAACAACAACAATTATATAATATATAAAAGAAGAAAGAATAGGATATAAAATGGCATTTCATTTTAATGTTAGCCGAGATGAATTCCTTCGTGCTTTAAATGCTCAACAAAACATAACTAATAAAAAAGGTACATTAGCTATCTTAGCCAATGTTTTGCTCTCTATTCATGAAGATAGAATTATTATAACCGGGACTGATTTAGAAGTAGGTTTAAAACAGACCATCTCCGCCGAAGTATTTGAAACAGGACTTTTAACTCTACCTTGCAAAAAGCTTTTCGAACTAGTTAGAGAATCCTCAGCATCCACTCTTTCTTTTAGAGAATTAGAGAACAATTGGGTAGAAATAGTCGCTGATTCCAGCAAGTATAAGCTTGCAGGTATGGTACATGATGATTTTCCAGAATTTCCAGAGTTTGATGAAGAAAATTTAACTTCCATTCAAGGAAATATCTTTGCTGAACTTATCGATAAAACTATTTTTTCTATTTCAACTGACTATGAGAATAGATTTAGCCTTACTGGCGCATTGTTGGTAAAAGAAAAAAATGAGGAACAAAATATTTTACGTCTCGTCTCCTCAGATGGTCATCGTTTATCTATTATGAACAAAGATATGGATGAATCAGTTGATGAGCTTACTTTAAATCCCGTTACTCTAATTCCCCGAAGAGGTATTCAAGAAATAAAAAAATTCTGCGAAGAAAATGATGAATTTTTCTTAGGAATTGAACCTAAACAAGCAGTATTTAAAAGCGATGAATCATTACTTATAATTCGACTTATGGATGCTGCTTTTCCTGATTATTTAGGAGTATTGGGACTTAACAGTGGTATAAATCCTATTCAGATAGAACGTCTTAAGTTTCTAGAATCCTTAAAAAGGATTAATATTTTTACAGAAGATGTCTTTCATACCATTAAAATCGATATAACAAATAATCAACTTAAACTTACTTCGCAAAATGCAGATTTTGGAAGTGCAAAAGATACCATAGAAATTTCTT
>JAOTSI010000221.1 GCA_029865005.1 Desulfobulbaceae bacterium | reverse complement strand
TGCTCTGGAAAATGGCTTCACCTATATGAACTCCCTGTTCAATAATTACCGGGATCATGAACTAGTTTCCATCACCGTGGATCCCCACAGCGTCTACACCTGCTCCCCTGAGCTCCTGGTTCGCCTAGGTGAACAGGCCACCAAGCAAGACGCCCTGTATGTTATCCATCTTTCTGAAACCACTGATGAGGTTAACGGGTGCAAGGTGCAACATGGTTGTTCACCGGTTATGCATCTTGATCGTCTCGGCTTGCTTAATGAACGGGTCGTGGCTGACCATTGCGTGGTACTGAGCGATGAGGATATCGCATTACTTGAGCGACGTGGAGTTAAAGTGGCCCATTGTCCCGAGTCCAATATGAAATTGGCTTCCGGTGCCTCACCGATACCACAACTAATGGAGGCCGGAGTAGTTGTGGGCCTGGGCACTGATGGCAGCGCATCCAATAACGATGTGGATATGTTTGGTGAGATGAACTCCGCAGCGAAGCTCCACAAAGCAATCCATGGCGACCCCACGGTGATGAGCGCCGAGAACACTCTACGGGCTGCCACCATGGGCGGGGCAACGGTTCTTGGCCGAAATAATGATCTCGGTTCCCTGGAAGTTGGGAAAAAAGCGGATTTTATTGTTCTAGATCTTGATAAGCCACACCTCACCCCGCTCTACAATCCGACTTCCCACTTAGTGTATGCCGCAAACGGCTCGGATGTAATCCATTCGGTAATTAACGGACGGTTAGTTATGCGCGACCGAATTCTTACCACCCTTGATGAAAAAGAAATCATAGGGGAAATGAAGGCCATTGCAGTCGAAATTGGAAAAATAATGAGCTAATGATTCTTGCAGTTATCAATTCAAAATGATAAAGTTACGTGTTACTTATTTAAATTGTAAAAAATATTTATTTTTTTCCTCGTGATAGCCTGCTTCCTCCCTTGAGGGGAGTTCGCAGTCGCGTTGATAACATCCATTGAGGTGGCATATGTTTGGACTGGGCATGCCTGAACTTCTCGTTGTCTTAGTAATTATCGTAATTGTTTTTGGAGTCGGCAAGCTACCTGATCTCGGTTCTGGTCTCGGTAAGGGTATTAAGAATTTCAAAGAAGCGACCAAGGACGAGGACGATAAAGAGACCATTGATGAAAAAAAATCCGATGAAGGTTAATAAAATATTTTTATTAAACTACGGTTCATCGTATTTTTTGTATTTTATAGACTGAACAATAAAAGAATAGGAATAAAATTATGTTTGGATTAGGAGCACCTGAACTCGTCATCATTATGGGAATTGCCTTTTTAGTTTTCGGTGGTAAAAAATTACCAGAACTTGGTGCCGGTATGGGAAAGGCTATTAAATCATTTAAAAATGAAATGAGTGAACCGGAAAAAGCTATCAAGGAAGTTGCTGCTGAGCTGCAAGATACGGATAAGACCGCATCCGCCAAGGAGTAAACAAATCCTGTTTACTCAGGATGATCGTGCATCCACATCCTTTGCTAAAGCTATTTTTCCCTTGTTTCCTTCTCTTTTCGAGCCATCCTCGTAGCCTCCGCAGAATATCCTCCCCTAGACCAGGCTAACATACTAAAATAATAGACATATGTTATACACGGTCCTCAAGAATGAAATGACCCTTTTTTCCATTTTCACTGTATCGGACCTAAAAGGAGCGATGGGATGATAAATAAACTCAAGGAAAAGCTTTTTCGAACCGGGCAAGACAAAGTAGCCGAGGCCGTAAAAAAAAACAGCGGAGAAGCCGGGGCGCGAATTAAACACTACATTCAACTTATAACTACTGGTGATGTGGAAGGCCTTTTCAAAGCCCTGCTTGATGATATGGATAAGGAAAATATCATGGCCGAGGTCCGGAAAATGCAGGACCGTTACCCCGATCTTTCGCCAGAAGAGTTAAGCAAGCTGGAGATTAACTCTACCGCCAAAGCTATGACCGGAGTGGCTGTGGGCTCTGGACTTTCATGGGTTTTACCCGGCGTAGCTCTCCTTACCGGACCACTGGCCACCATTGGAGAGATCATCGGCCTTTTCGTCTTTCAATCCAGGCTGGTTGTTAAGATTTCTGCCTACTACGGACTGGATATAAGCTCCACCGCACGTAGTCGTGACGTGGCAGTATGCGTTGCCTGCTCCTCAGCTTCCATAGGAGGAGCACGTATAGGTGGCAAGGCTCTTGAGAGGGTTATGGTGAAGTTTGGTCAAAAACTGGCCGAGACAGCCTCCAGGAAACTTGCCCAGGTAGGGATAAAAAGTGTGCCAGGCTTTGGCGCTTTGGCCGGTTTAGCCGGTGGGGTGCTGGGCGCAGTAAGCAACTATTGTTCTATTAAAGCAGTAGGGGCATACGCCTTGAAGATGTACGGTAATGCAGACGAAAATGTAGATGACCGTTTTGACAAGGCCATTATTTATGTCACCATTCTCACAGCTCAATCCGATGGAGTAATCGGTGTCAATGACCGAGAATTTTTAGAAAATCTCATTCATGACTCCGCCATGACAGATGATTCCAAGCAAGAATTACTGGTCAAAATTAATTCCGAAATAAAATTGACCGATATCGGGAGCGGCTTTACTCACGACGAAAACATTGATTTAATAATCACCTCCATTAAAATCAGCATGAGAGATGAACTTATTAGCTATGAAGAACACAAGTTTATTATGGAGCTGGGAAATTTTCTAGGGGTGAAAGATGTCGAAGTTAAACAACTTATCGTCGACTATTGTGAAGCCACGACTAGTAATTCTAAACAACAAGATAAAGATTTTTTGAGCAGTGCAGATGCCAAAAATAATCCCTTTGTTATTCATTTATAAAACTAAATTGTTCTAAAATCCATTCCCAATCGGCATCGCAATACAGCGAAAATCTTAAAAGATCAATAGCCATTAAAAAGGCGAGCTTTATTCATCGGAAACAAAATGAATTATAAACTCCTGATTCCAAATCTGCTCTCCAGCCTACGTTTGTTTTTGGCCATAATATTTCCCTTTGTTCCAGAAAACTGGTGGATTTGGTTAATTCTCGGGGCTGGCTTCTCTGATTTTCTCGACGGTCAACTGGCCAGAAGATGGCAGGTTCAGACCTGGCAAGGTGGCTTGTTGGATGCAGTGGCAGATAAGATGTTCGTACTCTCCGCCCTACTCAGTTTTGTTCTTGTTGGTCGGTTTGCTCCCTGGTGGTTGCCCTTGGTACTGGCTCGTGACCTCACGGTGGGCGGTATAGCGGGATATGCCGCCATCGCCCATGATTGGGAAGCATTTCACAAGATGGATGCACGATGGTCCGGTAAAATAGCCACCACCGCTCAATTCTTTCTCTTCATTATCGTGACACTCGTTCCAGCAGGCATCCATTCCATGGTTTCAGTTACAGGAGCCTGCAGTGTGATTGCAGCTGTGGATTACTGGTTATTATTTCACCAGGAACTCACCACTCGCAAGATTATTCCAAAATAAGATTGGTTTTTGGTTCAATACCTACTTACAAGTTGTCGATTAATTAAATAAAATAGTTACGAGCCCCGTGTACAGTTACCTTTATGCCTATAATCCTTCTGCCATTCTAAATATTGGTTGATATGCTCCGATAGTGCATAGTGCTAAAAATACAGATGAAATAATAAATGATAGAACAACCACTGCTCTTCGCCTTTTGAGACTTATTTTTATATAATTAATCAATTGTAGCGAAAAAATACCCAAACAAATTATTCCGAGCATAGTTGAAAACCAGGGCTTTAAAACAATAATCGTTAGGGTTGGAAGATCCTTCCCTATGTTTTGATACATCTCATTTAAATTAAAAGCTATTTCTGAAAAATAAAACAGTCCTGAAATGTGCACAAGTATATAAAAAAAACCAATCCAATCTAATATCGTAAACTCATTTAAAGTTTCATTTTTTGCCATTTAAAAATTTTTCAAATTAATTTACCGTCACCGTCCCAGAATTTAAAGAAAAGCTGGTTGTTTCATATTTAGGGGGTCGAGACAATATGCCTTAGGGGGGTTATTTCATCTGATAAATTATTAACCTGCCCTTTTTAACCCCAAAATGGCAAACCCACTCTTGTAAAATTGAACAGTTAGCGACCATTCCAGCACGAATATATTAATAACAAAAACATAGCTTACCACGGCAGGAACGCCGGTAGCCCAGCCCCCCCATACAGATTATAAGTAAACGAAACTGCCGAACGGACTCCTGCCTCAGGTAGTAACGCGTAGACTCCTTAACTTACATGACATCTGCCGTATAAAATTAAAATCACGTCACAAAAATTTCCAGCTCAGTGTCCAACCCTTGTTTTGCTCAACCAAATCCCCCTTTGGCCAGCCTCCTTTTCTCCACCTCCTCCGCCATACGCTTGTTGTCACGTATTTTGTTCGAAGGCTTCTCAGATACTATGAAGCTGTCCGACACACTCCACTTGTACACCATAGTCGTGCCCCCCTTAGGATTCACCATGCGGACCTTTACATCAGCAAAGGCCAAATGCAGGGTCTCCCGATTCCCGCGTAAAAGATGTCAACACAGGCCAGGTTCTAAGACTCCGCCAGGCCGTTCCACTGCTCGCATAATAACGCTTTAGAACGTATTGCCTTCCTCATCGGACCACGTTGGTTGGCACCCGAAAACTGGTAATTTCGGAGCTCAATAGCCCGCCTGTGCTTCCCTCTGTCAACGCTTCAGCCATCACATTACTGCAATTGCCGCATGACTCGAGGCTGGTGTAGTTTGCTAGACCTTCACCATAAGACTCTTTGATTCTCTATCTTTTACCGGTTTTAATCGGTGATTTCGGCCCGACCCCAAGCGTCAACTCAAGCATCAACTTTCTTGTTATACATCCCTCTGCGCCCGTAGTACATAAACTCGGTGTTGCTCTTTCAGCTCCTCTCTAACTCGATGCATCGAAAGTAAGTAGCCCAGACGGGAGTGTCCTTCCACTAGTTGGGAGAAGCCTGAAAAATCTGCGAAAGGCGGAGGATTCGAGAAGGATTTAACATCAACAATTATGGGTGGGATACGCCAGGTTCGTTTTTGAATCCAATATTCCTTATCCTGGGTATTGCACATAAAATCTTTGAATGGCGTGCCTTGCTTTCGAGTTTGAACATAGTCTGAGTAGTCCTCAATAACGCGTAAATTAATGGCGTTCTCAGTAGTGACAGTCACACATTCAAACATAGCTTTGCTATAATCTATCCAGCCATAGTTATCTACCGTATTTCCATTGTAGTAATGTATATACAACCACTGCTTCGCAACCTCCTCGGGAACTGTAATAACTTTTTCGATACGCCGACAGTAGTCTGAAACAGATTCATTATTTTTATCAATGCAATTGAATTTTTTAGGTTTTAGTCGTTTCCAGCTTGAACTGGACCGGTTCCACTGTTCGTCCTTGATATTCAATCTTATAGTTTCCGTTTCTGTGTAGGTCATGTGAAATTTGCACAATCGCGATGCTGACTTCGTCAAGTAGCTTGTTTCGTCGCTACGTGCCAGACAAGGTACTTGACGAAGTTAGCACCGCGATACTCGGGGACTCCGTCGCCGAGTATCGCGGTATTCAGGGGCTGGCGGGTTTACAGCAACGTACATGGAAAAACCAGCATGATAAATTTGACAGTATAAACTTCGAAAAATCGCGCTGGAAGCCAGTCCCTTGAATTACATTGTTATCTCACTGATATTTACAACTTTATGGTAATGAAGCATGTTTATCAAGAAATCTTTCAAGTAATACGAAAACTTCGTCAATCTCTTCTTGCTTCATGGGGCAAGATGTAAATTTTTTAATGTTCTTTTGATATTTTTTCCAATCTTTTTCAGCATTGTTGGCTTTACTTTTGGAGAGACCAGCGGAGAAAAGCAAAAATGCCTTGGCATGGCGGTTGACATAACAGACCTGCATGAATTTTTGAATGCTTTGGTCTGTACTTGGAGTTTCCGGAGATCCAATTCTTTCTTTCAAGAAAAGAATTTCTGGATAGAAAGAAGCCCTAAACTGAGCAACAGCTTTGTTGAATTCGGAAAGTATGTAAATATTGAGGGCAGTTCTATAGCCAATGAAACTTCCGACCAAAGCACCTACAATAGTGAACCCTCCAGTAATATATGCTGCTTCACAGGGACTAAAACTCAATTTATTATCTCCCTTTTTGTTGGTATTGTACGAGGGTTAATAATTGCCTTGGCAATTCTTGAGATCATCTTTTATTTGCACAGTAAATTTTACTTCAGATCACATGGAAGTGAGCGGCGCGGCCGTGGCCATGCCCCAGATGTAAAAAGATAATTCCCGCGCCTGCTCCACTGACTGGTTAGAAGAATCAAAGGGTCAAATCTCACTTTGACCTTACTAGCCTTAAGTAATTCGAAAAAGTGACAAACGGAGACTTGACCCTAATCACTCATGCTCGTTCATTTTTTTACTTTCAGGCACTTAGCCAGCTCACCAGTGACTGGTAACTGCGATTAACATAAAACTTCAGCCGTGTCTGCCATCTCCTCAGTAACCTATCGCAATAAGATAATTTTTAATTGTATTTTTTCTACCCAGTTTTCATCAGCAGGATGAATGATGATAAAGTCACAACCCTGATCTTCACACTCAATACCAACACCTGGAAGATCATCGACCAATAAATCAATTCCAAACAACCTTGGTGCCTTGCTATATCTTGTATAAGATACGTTTTGTTTAACGGCATTATCATGAATACTTTGATTGATAACATAATTTAGCCTTACCCCGAGAGATCGAAACCAGCTTTTAATATACAATGGCCCCCTATAAGATGTTGTATATATCCAAAGATCATGGTTCCTGGCGATTTCTTGTAATAATTCCACTGCACCATTACGTAGCCTTTCTTTAAAAAAAAACTGAATGGAAAAGGTGCAACATTGCTACCACAAGCAAATTCCGACGTGGGTATCAGTGTATTATCAAGGTCAAAAGCTATGCGCATATCTATTTAGATTATATTATATTATAATTTGCAAATGACCGGTTTATCCGGTGCATTTTATGGTTGTAATAAAATTCAATGCCAGGTTGGACCACGCGATATTATCGAATTTCCGTTAAGATCTCCTGTATAATGCCCTGTTTTTACACTTAGTGCTCTCTTTTAGCCTCTAAAACGCACGCTCTAAGAAAACCTCTTCTCGTCTGTCTCCCTCGAAAAGAGTGAATAATGGGCCATCATTTAATGAGAATGGGCACACTAAAATCATGCCATGATCCGGTCTTGTTACTTATAGAGTTGTTTTTGGAGCCCAAATGAGGGCGCTAAGAGTATATCAGGCCCTTTTTTTAAGTATATTTTTTCACAATAACAGGGGGAGTCG
>JAOTSI010000220.1 GCA_029865005.1 Desulfobulbaceae bacterium | reverse complement strand
GTAACCATTTCCTGTTTTTTGATCGCATCTACTCGAGAGTTGCTTTCCTAAAATACGCATCACCCCTGGCTGGTTAAAATTTAAGCCTAGGGTGATACTAGATTTTAGCACCATCAGCGTAATCACTAACTACAGTATTGCGCAGTGGAATATATAATTATAAATGCTGCCGGCGATCGGGCCGGTGTTTTCGACAGTTCAAGGAGTACCAGTCATGCCTAAAATGAAAACCAACCGCGGCGCCGCAAAAAGGTTTAAGACAACCGGATCTGGAAAAATCAAAAGAAGTAAAGCTTTTAAAAGCCACATCCTGACCAAAAAGTCTACCAAACGTAAACGAAACCTGAGAAATCCAGGTCTCGTCGCCGAATGCGATACAAAATCCATCAAACGTATGCTCCCTTACCTATAAGATATATTGAGCAGATAAGTTTAATTGATCGCATTTATTAAAATGATAATTTTTTATAATGGAGAAATATAATGCCACGCGTAACACGCGGTTTTAAAGCGCGCCGCAGAAGAAATAAGGTTTTAAAACTCGCTAAAGGTTTCAGAGGCGGAAAACATCGTCTCTACAGAACTGCTACAGAGGCAGTTGACCGTGCCCTGTGTTTCGCATATCGCGATCGTCGGGTGAATAAAAGAAATTTCCGTAAATTATGGATCACCAGAATTAATGCTGCTGCCCAAATGAACGGAACCAATTACTCAACCCTGATTAATGGTTTGAAAAAATCCGGTATAGAGCTTGACCGTAAAGTACTGTCCAATCTCGCTATCGTCGACCCAGCCGCTTTCAGCGAACTGGTAAAAACAGCCGGCGTTGGAAACGCTTAAGTTGAGCATGGAAGAAGAACTTCTACAGCTCAAAGCTGAGGCGGAATCAGCTATCCAAGACTGTACATCAACTGATGAGCTGGAAGCTTTACGGATCAAATATCTTGGTCGTAAGGGTCTATTCTCATCATTGATGCGGGGTCTTGGTAAAGTTTCATCGGAAGACAGACCGCGCCTCGGAAAACTAGCCAACGACGTCAAAACGGATGTCGAAAGCGTCTTTAGTAATAAAAAAGATGAGCTTTCGACAACCGCTAATGCCCAAGATTCCTCTTTGGACTATACCCTTCCCGGACGTTATATTCCTTTTGGCAACGCCCATCCCGTTACCAAGGTAATGGATGAAGTTATAGCCATCTTTGAAGGAATGGGATTTGGGGTAGCTGAGGGTCCGGATATTGAGCTCGATTATTATAATTTCGAAATGCTCAACATCCCCGCGCACCATCCAGCTAGGGATATGCATGATACCTTTTACGTGTCAGAATCCATACTACTGCGCACTCATACCTCACCGATGCAAGCCAGAATCATGGAGAAGCAAGACCCACCTTTGCGCTATATTGCTCCCGGAAAAGTATATCGTTGCGATTCCGATATCACTCATACCCCGATGTTTCATCAGGTTGAGGGATTTCTAGTAGATCGTTCGGTCTCATTTGCCGACCTCAAGGGTGTACTGACAAATTTTACTGACAGAATCTTCCGCAAAGGTATACCGCTAAGATTCCGTCCGAGTTTCTTCCCTTTCACAGAGCCCAGTGCAGAGGTGGATATTGCCTGTGTTATTTGTGAAGGTTCCGGTTGTCGCGTTTGTAAGCAGACCGGTTGGATAGAGATTCTCGGGGCTGGTATGATTGATCCAGAAGTTATGAAAATGGTCGGTTACGATCCAGACCAATACAGTGGCTTTGCTTTTGGTGTCGGAATTGAAAGAATTGCTATGCTCAAACATGGAATTGATGATATTCGTCTCTTCTACGCTAACGATCTTCGTTTCTTGTCTCAATTTTAAAAGCCGGTTTAAACTCCGGTTTTTAAAGATATCCCCTTTTTATCCGTTCTTCAGTTCATATAGGAAGAAACTACAATGAAGTTTACCATTAACTGGTTAAGCCAGTACGTCTCCGTGGGTGATTTGGAGCCGGATCAGATTGCCGAGAGACTCACTATGCTTGGTCTTGAGGTTGATTCAGTCGATAAACTCCATGACAAACTTTCTCCCATTTTGATAGCTAAAATCATTGAGGTCCACCCCCATCCCAACGCTGATCGCCTTCAAGTCTGCGAGGTAAATGCTGGAGGAGACCCTGTTACGGTTATCTGTGGTGCACCCAATGCCCGCAAAGGATTAACCACCGCTATCGCCCTTCCCGGCTGTGTTATGCCCGGTGGGATGAAAGTGAAGAAAGCAAAAATTCGGGGAGTCGCCTCATCCGGAATGCTCTGCTCAGCCAGAGAACTGGAAATCAGCGAAGAACATGAAGGTATCATGGAGCTCGATAATAACTTCGAGCCGGGAACCCGACTGGTCGATTGTCTCGACCTACTTGATACCGTCATTGAAGTAGACTTAACCCCAAACCGTTCCGATTGTGCCTCTATTATCGGTATCGGTCGAGAGATCAGTGCAATCACCGGATCCCCACTGACGCCACCCGTATCCGCCCCCGAGCCGCTCAACGATTCCGATGTTGATTTCCAGGTAGAAATTACCGACCAGAAACTCTGCACCAGATACACGGCCCGTAAAATCAGCGGGGTAACCATTAGTCCTTCACCCTGGTGGTTACAAAAACGATTACTTGCAGTAGGAATGCGTCCCATCAATAACATAGTAGATGTTACCAACTATGTTATGCTTGAGTACGGTCAACCTCTTCACGCCTTTGATTTTCAGAAAATCGCTGGTAAAAAAATTACGGTTCGCACTCCTCTGGAAAGTGAAAAAGAATTTATCACCCTTGATAACAATAGCCGTACTCTCACCGATGAAACTCTACTTATCTGTGACCAAGATAAACCGGTGGCATTAGCTGGGGTCATGGGTGGACTCAACTCCGAGGTTACTGAGGATACAACTGATATTCTCGTCGAATCAGCTCATTTTGACCCGATAATCATACGCAGGACAGCCAGAAGACTTGGCTTACCCTCAGAATCATCATACCGCTTTGAGCGGGGGGTGGATCCAAACGGAGTTGACAAGGCCCTTGAACGAGCAGTTACCTTGATCGCGGATATTTCCGGCGGCCATGTTGATCCAGGTGGGATCGATATTTACCCCGAAGTAAAAAAACCCATCAATCTCGTATTGCGAATTTCAAAAGTATGTCAATTGCTGGGAACTCCCCTTACCGGTGAACAAATAGCAGATTACCTTAAGGCTATCGAATTTGACGTCACTTTTAGCAATAATGAAACCTTATTGGTAAGCGTCCCTACCTTTCGAGTGGATATTGAGCGAGAAGTGGATTTAGTAGAGGAAGTTGCCCGATTAGTTGGATTCGACAATATCCCAACCACCTTGCCTCGTATCAATATGGAATACCCAAATATTGATAAACTACGGTCCACCAAAAAAGAGATTTCAGCTGTTCTGTTGGCTGCAGGATTCAACGAAGCAATCAACTACAGTTTTGTTTCGTCCAAACATGCCGATCAACTACAATTAACTGCTGATGATCCAAGAAGAGAGGGCCTTGAGATTCTCAACCCCTTATCAGAAGACCAAGCGATTATGCGCACCATGTTATTGCCTGGGCTTCTCAATAATATCAGAACAAATATCAGTTACCAACAAAATGATATTCGACTTTTTGAAATAGGCAAAATTTTTCAAAAATTAGAGCCGAACACCCAACCTCTGGAAAAAGTCAGACTATGTGCGGTTATCAGCGGCAATCGTTATCCCAATGGGGCACCACTCTATTTCAGAGAAATGCGTACTGATTATTTCGATATTAAAGGAGTTGCCCAATCACTCTTGCACTACTTTCGCAACACCTTAGATATTAATGGTATTGAATTTAACAAACCAGACACATCCCCTACTCACTGCGAATCGGAATCCTATCTAGAACTCCGATATAATAATGAGCTGATTGGAGAGATAGGAGAACTTACTGGACCAACAACAAAATCTTTCGGAATCAAACAACCGGTCTTTTTCCTAGAATGTGATATGGACCAAATCTGTGAAATTCCCTCGACTGCGGCTACGTTTAAACCGTTACCGCGTTTCCCTTCAACTCGAAGAGATATAGCTCTTCTTGTACCAGAAGCAACTAAAACCGGGGACCTGCTTAAAGCACTTGGTCAATGGGATACAGCATATCTTGAAAGCTTCGATATTTTTGATATCTACCAAGGGAAATCGATAGAAAAAGGCATGAAATCTATTGCCCTATCAGTAGTATATCGTTCAGCCGACACAACATTGAATGACGAAACGGTTGACAAAATTCATGATGAAATTGTAGGTTCACTGATGGAAAAATTCGGTGGCCGATATAGAGAAGGAGCTTAAATGAAGCCAAAAAACGTTACCCGTAAGGAACTGTCCGCTTCAGTCAACACATCTTTGGGAATTTCCCAGAGAAATGCATCTGAAATCATTGATACTGTTTTCGCCACCTTAAAGAAGACCTTAGTGGATGGCGAATCTATTAAACTAGTGCAATTCGGTACCCTTGCCGTACGCGATAAAGCTCCACGTAAAGGACGCAACCCTCGAACCGGGGAAGCCATGACCATTAGCAAACGCCAAATGATCTCCTTTCGTCCAAGTAAACGACTCCGTGAACGTCTTAATAAGGAAAGTTGAAAAAAGAATCCGATTCTTTAAATATACCGGATAAAAAGTACTTTCGCATCGGAGAAGTAAGTGATTTGATCGGGGTTGATCCCCATGTTCTCCGCTACTGGGAATCCGAATTTTCTACCATAAAGCCGTATAGAGGTAAATCTAAACAACGGCTTTATAGACATAAAGACGTACGCAATCTACATCAAATCAAGCAATTGCTTCACGTACAAGGATATACGATTTTCGGGGCACGTGAGTTGTTGACCAAGTCAAAAACTTGTGTAAATATCGATGAGGGAAAAAAAATGAACCAAAATGAATATGAAAGATTGACGTTCATAAAAAATGAGTTATATTCCCTCCAGCAAACGTTGAACAACAGCGACAAGTAAAGTCGTTTAGGAATTAGGTCGGGACGTAGCGCAGTCTGGTAGCGCACCTGAATGGGGTTCAGGGGGCCGGAGGTTCAAATCCTCTCGTCCCGACCATCTTTTTTTAAAGGGATATCGATTAATCGATATCCCTTTTTTTTTTGTAAGTGGTCACAGGTGCCTAAAATTTATGCCGTTACCACTGCTCACGATAACCCATCTGTGCGGGTAGAGGCAACTGCATGAATATGAAGTACCTGTAACCACATACTATTTAGCTGTTTATTAAATCAGTTAATTATAAACCCTGTAACCAGACACCATTTTTTATTTCCTCTCTTCGATTCCTTCTCTTTTCTTTCAAATAATTTCCTTGTAGAATTTTCTCAAAAGAATCATAGTAACTGGTCACAGTGTTCGTAACTAGCTGATTTAATACAGTGCGAATCTGTAACTGATCACAGCTGCCTCATCTTCATGCAGTTGTCGCTGCTCGGCTATAGCGCTTCTATGGGAGCAAGGGCAACTGCATGAAGATGAGGTGCCTGTGACCACTTACGAATCATACCTGCTGCTAGTAAACTTAACCTGTGCTTACTAATATTAGTATAATTAGATTATTATTTAATTTGACCATAACAAGAAAATCGAAATTACTTGTAAATACTAGCGTGAACCTTTTCACTCACACATTATTTACCAATTAAGGGTCACGGAAAATAATAAATTCCTCAAAGTAGCGCAGGATTTTTCTTCATCTTATAGGAAAGGCAACCGGATAGTATTACTATGTAACTGCTACCTTGACGAAGAAGATGGCTAAAGAGACAAGCCGGTAAGCGCAGATTCCGAGATGGGATATTATATTTTTTAAGCAGCCCTAAAATCAAAATTAAGCAAAAAAGTTATGGATGAAAAACTAATAAAAGCGCAAACTGTTGAATATTATGATTCTTTGGCAACAGATATTAATCGTAAGGATCAAAAAGCAACGCATCTTTGTACATCCATTGTTGATGAGCAATCAGCTCCTTCACTCCCTGCAGCCGCAGCCCGACTCTATTGCGGCTGCGACAGCCCATTTAATTATGCAACGCTCAATAACACACTACGAGTTGTTGATCTTGGCTGTGGAGCGGGCCATGATGTCTTTTTAGCCGCTAATGCACTTAAGGAACATGCTACCATTGTAGGAATTGACATTTCTCCTGCAATGGTTGAAATAGCCCAACAAAATCTTGACGGCTTCCCTCTAAAAAATCATCAGATATTTTTCCGCCTGGCCGATATAGAACTTTATCCCATGCCCCGAAATTTCGCCGATTTGGTCCTCTCCAACAACACCATACATCTCTGCCCAAATCCATCAGCCGTATACCGAAATATTTTTAGAGCTCTCAGACCAGACGGCACCGTGATTTATAGCGATATAGTGAAGACAAAAGAATCAAAACTTGCCACAATACCCCCACTTCTTAAAGAAAAGGATCATATCACCACCCTGCAAAGCTTAAGTTTTGTGGAGGTGGAGATAGTGAACCGACAATATTTCACCCACGAACAAGCTAAATCGCACTGCAAGCCGATATTAAGAGGACTTAACAATCAAACACCCTCTGCCGTTTCTCTGGAAGATGAGATATACGCCATTACCCTACGAGCCAAACGCCCTCCGTTTAGCTGCTGACTATAAACTTTTTGCCGGCGTGTCCGGCATACAAATTAATGATTAATGTTCTTCCACCCACACAAATTGATCTAGAGATGAGACGCAACAATTGAATACGTAAGTAATCACTACCATCTAATATTCATGCGTTGCCCACCACCCGCATAGATGGGCTATAAACGAGCATGCTTAAACCTGGTGCTTAGTTCTAATTTCGTCCAACCTGTTCACATTTCATCTTTTTTTGCACGGAGACGTACGCTGATGAAACTTGCAGGTTATGGTGTCGTGGCGAAGATAGCCGAACCGTCAGTGGCCAAAGTTAGAACCAAGCCCTAAACATGAGGCACCTGTGATCACTAACCATCTTGTGTTATATTAACTAGCTAGTTGCAATCCCTATGTTCAACTCTAATATAACTAATCGAAAAATCGAACAACATGCTTTATCCCCCCTCCCTGACTGAAACATAAATATTGTTGACTGAAAGTTTACAAGGGCAGCTCTCGATTTTACCAAGAAGGGACCGCTCCAACGGCTTCCTGGTAAATTCAAGGTGTTGTAACATTTATAACTTTTGCTTAAATATACAGTTCGCCACCCTGGTCCAGTAGCCGTAATATTGAAAATAAAAATATATAACTTAATGATTTTGTATAATATTCTTTTTTGTTATTTAAAAGCATTAACCCACAGAAGGCCTTCCTGACAGT
>JAOTSI010000368.1 GCA_029865005.1 Desulfobulbaceae bacterium | reverse complement strand
CGGTGGTCGCCCTGAAACGGGCAGCCTCTTCGCACCAATTGTTCATCACTGATAGGGGAGCCACAACTAAGGTGGGCCCATGGGCAGTTCTGGTTAATATCACCGATAAGGCTTGCAGGGTTTTACCCAAGCCCATATCATCAGCCAGGCAGGCCCCCACATTCCAGTGCGATAGTTGTCCGAGCCACTTGTAGCCTGTGAGCTGGTAATCTCTTAGATCGGCTTGGAGAGTTGAGGGAAGTTGGGGGTCGACAACTTCGCTCAGTCGGGCCACGTGATCCTTCCAGGCCTTGTCTTGCTTCAAGTTCGGGCATTCGTCGAACATGGAGTCCAAGGCCAATGAGGCCAAGGGATTAAAACGTACCCCCTTGCCGGATTTATGCGAATAGGCTCGCAGCTCCTCCAGTTGTTTTTGCAACTGTTTGGTCAGAGCAAGGTAAGTTCCGTCGTCTAGGGTTACGAAGCGACCTGTTGAATGTTCCAGCATAGCGAGTAGCTTCTGGAGGTCAAACACTAAACTTTCGTCCACCTGTAGGGTGCCGGTTGCTTTGAACCAATCCCGGTCCTTCTTAACTTCCAGAGAAAAGTTATTAAAAGAGACCTCTCGCGCTGTTTTAAATCGTTCACCCTGGGGCCATTCTAAAACTACCTTTTCCGGACAGTTTTTTAGTTCCTGTAATACTTCAAGACATTCGAGGGGGTCGTTGAGCAAGAGTTCGTCTTCAAGATCTTCAAAACCGGTGAGCGTCGGGCAGGCTTGAACTACTTTATTGCACAGCTTTACCTCTTGTTTGAGGTTTCGCTTGGCCTGGACCCGTTTTCCTTTGATTTCCGCTAATACCGTGATGCCGCCTTTACCGGGGGTGAAGCAGGATTGACCTTCTTCTAGGGGCTTGGTTAACATATTGAGTTTGAGCCCACTGTTATGGGGTAGCAGGTGGATATGAGGAGTGGGGTCAGCCGCAACCTCTTCTACCTCTTGGCCGCCGCCCACATCGGAGAGTACGGTGATGGAACCGGATAATGCGGCAGCTGCCTGTTTGGCCATGTCGAAGCCGGATTTTGGTACCTGGAATTCGTCGCCAATGAGCTCCGCAATCTCCCTATGTTTTTTGGTGAATTGTATCACCTTAAATCGGGTGGGGCTCTCCTTTATTAGTATTGTATCGGAGGTGGAATTTTGGGGATTGGGCGTAAGGCTGATGGATAATTTACCCTTGTTTTTTTTGACCTGTAATTCTGGCTCGCCTTTTACAAACTCGACCAGAGTTCCAGGAGAGTCTTCTAGGAAAATCAGGGGGTGGCCGATCATAGCTGGAAGAAGGTTATCGTTTTCGAATTCGTGATAGCGATTGCGATTGCGATAAAAGCCGCTTCGTTCCCAGTGTTCATTGAGATAGCTGCATATATGGTTATCCTGTTCAGATAGTCCTTCCATATAACTATATTGATCATACAAGGTTTTTAGAGCGACATTTCTTCCTTTTGACCATTTTCCATTTTTACCTCTTTTTTGTAGGCGTGGGGTAATGGAGTGGGTTTTCCACTTGTCATGGTAATTAAAAAACCAAACCAAGCGTTGATTATTCTCAGTATTGTCGGTGGCCGAATTAGCGGTGCTATCAAGGTTGATGAGTTGGCGTAGAGTTTTTCTCCATTTTTCTGTTGGTACTATCAGGTCGGTTAATGGGGGGGTGTTATATATTGCCTTGATGGCGTTGAAATATTCATTGTTGAGTTCTACTTCATGGTTCATGGCAGCCAGTAGGTTGGCTGTTTCCCCTATTATAAAGAGATACTCGTGTGGTACGGATTCATCTCTTATTTTTTCAAGGCTCGGGATGTTTTTCTTGGCCATCTTCTTATCACTCCACCAGAGTGTGAGGCTGATAAATAGATACTCAATGATTGAGGTGGGCACGTTGGAGTGTAAATAGATTGATACCTGTTCGGAGCTTGGTAATCCGAGTTGGTCTTGGAATACTGATTTTAAATTTTTTATTACTTTATGGTATTGGGGGGTCTCGCTTTTGGGGATATTGGTGATATGGGTCAACCCTTGATTGAGTAGCTCATTATTACCAGATTTTAGAAGAGCTAGTAGGAAAAAGACCCCAGGCAATCCCTTGGGAAGAGTGTTTCGTTTTCTGGTTTGTTTTTTTATCCTGCTAACAGCTTGGTTAAATAAGGTGAGTGCGGTGGCGTTATTATTGAGGACGAACTCAAGGCATCCTGAATATGCGGGAATGGTTTCAGAACCATTATCTTCTAGTGTTGCAAGGAGTTGTCGCATATCATCCAAACGGTAGCGCATTAGCAGTGAGTTGAGGATGAACGACGGAGATTGGTTAGTGTTTGGGGTGGTGAGGTAAAGTTTATAGAGATGCTCAAATCCTTGTTTGACTATATCAGGTTTTGCTTCGGCGAAATGAAGGAGATGTTCAAGAAATGCAATACGGTTGATTTGCGGTATGTAATCAATTAATTCTGTATTAAGTGGGGACTTTTTTAATAGCCCAAGAGGATCAGGTTCTATTTCCCGTCGCCATCTATCTTTTGAAAAAACCATGAATTGAGTACTATTCAATTCTTTCTTGGATGTAAATAGGTTGATGATGCATTCACGTCCTGCACTAGCAAGGGTAAGTGAAGATGAATATGAGAATCTGTTCGTAGGTGAATTTATATTTTTTATAACTAAGCGAATATCTTCAAACTGATTATTCTTGAGTACTTCAAGTAAGGAGCTTTGGATGAAATCTTGGTGGCAGCAAACCCCTTTTGCAGTTTTTTTTATATATCCCCTTCGTTGCATGCTCCCTATTAACTTGGAAAAAACAGATTTGGTTAGCTCAATTTCATTATCGGTATTGATATTGAGCTGTTTTAAGCATTTAATTAAATCCTCTTGGGAGCAGTAGTCGTGATGAACAGCCAGGATTTGGAGGATTGATTTTTCTTGAGAGTTCATAGTAGCAACATATTTTAAAGGCTTAGTTTTTATCTAAACAGGTTAACTTAATAGTGTCATAAATTGACTGGTTATTACTGATTTGCAATAAATTTAATGGCATGAAATATTCATTTGGTATAAAAAAATTATGGAACTCCCCTGATCTTGAAACAACATGGTTTTCAATGATTTTTAATAAATCATGATTACAGCTTTTTAAAACAAGGAAAAGAATATGGCAAGGATCACTTCAGGAAAATCATTAATTTTGAGTGAAGCACTTGAAACAGCATTTCGGGTGGACGAGCTAAAAAAGTATGCGAAACTACTATGTGATAATGTGCCAATTAGGAAGGCAGAGGTGGTGGCTGAGCTTACAATGACCATATTTCGTGATCTGGAAAAGTTATTAAAAAAGTTGTCACCATTATATTCCATGATTCTCTCTGATATGCTCCATAACTTTAGGGGGGAGTACCGTCGTTCCGCCCTGGCAGCTAAATATGAATCCCATCTATTGAAAGAGGATGGGACTGACTATCCATTAAACAGTGAGATTTTCAGTCTTTTTGTGATTTATGAGTGGGTTCCTGTT
This sequence comes from Desulfobulbaceae bacterium, assembly GCA_029865005.1. Taxonomy (GTDB): domain Bacteria; phylum Desulfobacterota; class Desulfobulbia; order Desulfobulbales; family Desulfobulbaceae; genus JAOTSI01. Next base: position 984 of record JAOTSI010000368.1, on the reverse strand, counting down.
GATTTAAGAGATAAGTTGCTGAAAATTCTACCAGAGCCCCCTGAGGAAACTATACGCCATGAAAATGATTTACCCGCAGATTTAACGGTTAGGGAAACTGCAGAGTTTGCGCTGGCTAATCTTTCAACAATGCTGCGTTTGGTTGAAGAAAAGAGACTCAAGGTTAGTGCTAAAACTGGAAAAGCAAGTGTAGCAACTATGCGAAATCTTAATTCTGTTTTAGCGGGTGGCGATTTTTATGAGCAAGAGCAGGGGGTGGAAGATATCCAATCTTTTGCCTGGCCCTTATTGTTACAGGGTGGCGGGATGGTGAAGAAGGATGGAGCGGTTTTGACTTTGACTCCGGCGGGGCGTAGGGCGCTGAAGGGAAACTTGGCGCAAAGTGTTGAGACCATGTTTGGCAAGTGGCAAAAATATAAACTTCATGATGAGTTCTCTCGGGTCACTGCGGTAAAGGGACAAAAGTCGGCGGGAGGTCGCACTATGACCACCCCGCCCAAGCGCAGGTGGGTTATCAATATAGAATTAAGCACACTTGAAACTGGGAAGTGGGTGGCAATTGAGGAGTTTGATCGTCACATCAGGGCTGATGGTTTGGATTTTGACATGGTTAATTATAATTGGAAACTCTATTTTGTTAATAAACAGTATGGGGCAATAGATTATTGTGATACCTGGAAGATTTTACAGTTTCGTTATTTGCTTATTTATATGTTTGAGTATCTCGCTACGTTGGGGATGTTCGATGTGGCCTATGAAAATCCTGAAAATGCGAGACGTGATGATTATTACGAATGTTGGGGTGCGGATGATTTGCCCTACCTGAGTCACTGCGACGGTTTACGCTATATCCGGCTTAATGAATTGGGTGCCTTTGTTCTGGGTCTTTCCGATGAGTATGTTCCGAAAAATACCACAGAAGGCGGTTATGAAGTGCGGAACACGGAGTTTATCTTTGTTGGGGGTGGGATGCCTTCGCCTACT
>JAOTSI010000448.1 GCA_029865005.1 Desulfobulbaceae bacterium | reverse complement strand
AAAAGCTGAAGATAACAAGGCCGAAGATTTAGTGGTCCTTGATGTGCGAGGCATATCCTCATTCACCGATTATTTTATAATCATGAGCGGACGCTCCACCCGTCATGTACAAGGCCTTGCCGAGACCCTCAAAAAGGAAATGCATTCCAAACGGGTAAATGATAAAAATTGTGAAGGGCTACGGGATGGGCAATGGGTCCTGCTTGATTTCAATGATGTGGTTATCCATATCTTTTACAAAGAGCAGCGCTCCTTTTACGACCTGGAAGGATTATGGCACGATGCTCCAAGAGTAAGCAAAGAAGAGCTTGACGCAGCATAACAGTAGGGCTAACTAGCTTTCTAATTATTATCAGACTCGCTCTACAACCTGCTGACTCTACGGAATAATCTGTACCGCGAGATGATAAGCGGTAACAGGTACCTCAGTATTTAGGCAGTTGCCGCTGCTCGCTATAGCCCCTTTCTATAAGGGAGGGGCAACCGCCTAACAATAAGGTTTCAGTGATTATTTATTTCATCTTTCCATTGATATGACGACTGAACCGTCAACCAATCTTTGTATAAATACCATGACCGAACAAAAAACCGTTTTACTTGCAATCCTTGATGGCTGGGGAATAATGCCCCATTCACCTACCAATGCCGTATCCTGTGCCGCTACCCCTAACATGGACAAGTGGCTGGAAGAATCTTCAAGCACCACCTTAACCGCCCATAATGGCATGGTGGGTCTACCAGAGGGGCAAATGGGCAATTCCGAAGTTGGCCATCTTAATCTCGGGGCGGGAAGGATTGTTTACCAAGATTATACTAGAATAAATCGGGCCATTGAGTCAGGTGAGTTTTATACTAATCCGGCTTTGAATTCAGTCATGGACACGATGGTCGGTAGCGATCGTGGACTTCACCTCTTCGGCCTGCTCTCCGATGGCGGAGTTCATTCTCACATAGATCATGTAATTGCCCTTCTGGAAATGGCCCACAAAAAAGGGCTCAAAAAGGTTTATATCCACTGTTGCATGGATGGTCGCGATACTCCGCCCAAAAGTGGTCTTGAATATATGCAACAACTCAAGGATGAAATCAAGCGTATAGGCTGCGGGGAGGTTGCTACGGTTATTGGTCGCTACTGGGCCATGGATCGCGACACTCGTTGGGACCGAGTTGAAAAAGGTTGGCAAGCCATGGTGGACGGCCAGGGTGAAATGATAGATGATTGCGTGCAGGCAGTGAAGCAGGCTTACTTACGAGATGAGACCGACGAGTTTATTGCACCCAGCGTAATAACCGGCCCCGATGGTGAACCGCTAACTGTCATTAAAGATGAAGACGCAATTATCTCTTTTAATTTCCGCGCTGACCGAGTTCGGGAGATATGTAACGCCTTTATCAATGAAAAATTCCAAGGTTTTACCCCCCGCCATCGACCAGCCCTTTCTTCCTTAGTAACTTTTACTCAATACGAGCGTGATTTTAACCTGCCCATCGCCTTTCCACCCATGAGCATGGAACATATCCTCGGGGAGGAAATCAGTCGACATGGCTTGAAACAATTACGTATCGCGGAAACGGAAAAGTACGCCCATGTGACCTATTTTTTCAACGGCGGGCGAGAGGAACCCTATCCTGAAGAGGAAAGAATTCTCATCCAATCACCTCGTGAGGTCGCCACCTATGATCTCAAGCCAGAGATGAGTGCACCAAAGGTTACCAAAGCTTTATTAACGGAACTGGAAAAACAAAGATTGGCCTCAACGCCCTATGATCTGGTGGTGCTCAACTTTGCCAATTGCGACATGGTAGGCCATACCGGCGACCTGGATGCTGCAATCAAAGCGGTTGAAACCGTTGACCGCTGTATGGGGGAGATAGGTGCTTATATGGACAAAATCGGAGGCACCATGCTTATCACCGCTGATCACGGCAATGCCGAAATTATGGTTAATGAAACAACCGGTGGACCTTATACCGCCCATACTTTGAGCTCAGTTCCATGTATACTGGTCGACGGAAATCTAGGGAAAGTAGCTTTACGGAAAAAAGGCGGAGCCTTGCGTGATATTGCACCTACCATTTTAGCCCTCAAAGGCTTACCAATACCTAAGGAAATGGACGGAGAAAGTCTTCTCGCGAACTAATTCATTGAGCCGAAATCAACCCACTTACTAACTATTCAACAGATAGCCAAGTAGCACAAAGTTTTGCAGCGCTGTTGTTTTTTACGTAATTCGACGAAAAAAGCTGTCCCCTACTTTTCTCTCTGTTATATTAAAAATATATTTCTATAATAATTTTTTATACGTTTTTCGGCTCATATGCCGAACCATATATTTTCTGGAGAGATTATGCGTTATATCAGCACGAGAGGGTCC
>JAOTSI010000219.1 GCA_029865005.1 Desulfobulbaceae bacterium | reverse complement strand
CCTGGCTGTACTTGAACAGGTAACCGAGAATTACAAAGATACTGAAAGTAAAATCGTTAAATTACATAAACGTATCCGATGGGAAGCCGAAAACCACTACAAAGATGGAGTTAAATACTTTGTAAAGGAACAGCTCAATCTTGCTATACGTGAATGGAACAGAACATTGGAACTCAACCCTGAACATCCCAAAGCACTCAGCGATCTTCAGTTGGCCAAATCCCTTCTAGCTAGATTAGAAAACTTAAGGTAACAACACCGCCAAAATTCAAAACTATTATACCGTATCATCCAAAACGGTTCTAACTGCCTGCGCCAAATCTCTCTTAAGAAGTGGTTTAGTGACGTATTTACGGACCCCCATCTTCCTCGCACTCTTCTCATTTATAATCTCGCTAAATCCGGTATTTAAAATTATTGGAATATCCGATCTTATATTAATCAACTGTGCTGAAAGTTCTGCTCCATTCATCTTTGGCATGGTCATATCAGTTATTACCAGATCATAATTCAAAGGGTCTGCACTGAATAATTGTAATGCCTCTTCACTCCTAATGGTAGTGGTCACTGTATACCCCAAGCCCTCCAACATCTTCTTTTCCATATTAACAATTACCTGTTCATCATCAACAACCAAAATATGTTCGTCTCCTCCTGGTAGAACACTCTCCGATCGTTCGACATGTTGTACACTTTTCTCATCTTCCCTTATAAGTGGAAGATATATTATGAACTCTGTCCCTTTACCCGACACACTTGAAACTTGAATATTCCCTCCACAGCTCCTAACAATACCATGGACCATCGATAAACCCAGGCCGGTTCCTTCTCTCGATGACTTTGTAGTAAAATAAGGTTCGAAAATTCTCCCCACAACATCTTTATCCATACCATGACCTGAATCCCTCACCACCAAAACAAAATAATCACCCTTCGGAAGTCCAATTACCTCATCATTAACGTTCGTCCCCAATGGATACTCGCTAAGCTCCACTTCCAACACCCCACCAGTCTCCCTCATTGCATGGTAGGCGTTAGTGCATAGGTTCATAATTATTTGATGTAATTGGGTAGGATCAGCCATCACGACACTATCGGAATTAACGATATTTTCTTTAAACTCTATAGTTGCAGGCACTGTTGAACGTAATAGCTTTAATGCCTCCTCTACGATTAAACATAACTTAACAGGCTGCTTTTGCAGTTCACTTTGTCTACTAAATGCAAGAATACGATCAACTAAATGTTTTGCCCTCTTACCAGCCCGCATCACCTCATGTAAATTAGCTGCAACGGTTCCCTCTTTCGGCGTCTCAATTAGTGATAATTCTGTATACCCAATCATTGCTCCAAGGATATTGTTAAAATCATGAGCAATACCTCCGGCCAGAGTCCCAAGTGCCTCTATCTTTTGGGTATGATTAAGTCGTTCCTGTAACTTTTTCGTTTCCTCTTCATTTCTTTTTCGCTGCATCAGACGCCATAAATCAGTCATTACCAAACTCAATTGTTTAATATCCGATTCCGTATATTGCCCTAATTTATTACCCACTCCAGCTACAAGAACAATGCGATCATTATCCATAAGAGGAATATTCATGTGATTACTAATAGGAACATGCCCTTGAGGTAAACCTTTCTTATAAGGAGATGGATCGTGATAATTATTAGTAATAACAGGTTTACGTTGTCGAACTGCTTCACCCCATAAACCTGTTTTTACCACATCATAACTAGGAGGATTGTCAATTATGGCACATTCCTTTCTAACCTCACCCGACCAAGACTGAAGAATAAGCCGTTTCTCATCATCACTTAAAAGAAAAATATAACCTATCCTACTATCTGTTATATGAATTGCAGTCTCCAAGGCAAAATCAAAAAGCACTTTTTCGGTTTCATTCTTCATCTGAGAAATCTGATAAAGTGCTTCCATACTACGATTACTTAGTTCTAACTCTCTTTCAACGGCCTTTCTTCTTGTAATATCACTACCAATGGAATTAATAGTCATTACTCTTCCGTCTTTATCATAATGTATACTTACGGTCCATAAAACATCATGTTCTTCCTTATTAATAAGATTTACCACCTTATTTTCGAATATAACGCTGCCTAATCTACTAGAAATCCATCTTTGAAAATTTAATTTGCTCTTCTCCCTTTCTTCTGGATGTACCATCGCAAAAGCAGAGAGATCGTGCGAACTCTCTGTGGTACAACCCATTACCTTTCCAGCCTGACCATTGAAATATGTGACCTTATAGTCACCATTCATCTGCATAACTAGATTATCAGTACCCTCAACAAATTCTCGAAATCTTGATTCACTTTCCTTAAGGTTATTTTCTGCTTTAAATCGTTCCGTTACATCTGTAATAATAAATATATACCCCAGAACCTCTCCACTATGATCACGACGGTAATCCCAATTCACAGCCAAATCTCGAATTCGCCTTTTTCCAGTCTCCACAGTTATAAAATATGTGGATGCCACCCCATGACCCTTAGTAAGGAGTTGATAAAAATTTTCTCCGGTAAACGATTGGGAAATGTTAGTCAACAAATCGACCCCATAGAGCCCTTGCATATCATCCTTATTTCTCTCCAATATACGATCATGAGCTGTATTGGTAAATGTTATAATTCCATTAAGATCACACTCCCTAATTCCATGGGGTATTGTTTCAACCAAAATACGATAACGTTCCTCACTTTGCTTTAATGTCTCCAACGATTCCTCAAGACCAGAAGTCATCGAGTTAAAGATATATGCAAGTTCACCAATTTCATCTTGTCCCTCAAACTCAACCCTCTTAGACATATCTCCTGCTTTTATCTGTTTGGCAGTAGAGGTCATTTTCTGTATGGGAATAATAATCTGCTTTACCGCCAACAGAGCCAAACAAAGAGCAGCAAATAGGGCTATCACCAAAACAAACCCTATTATCCCTGCACTTTCCATTGCCGGGCGTAAAGCCTCAGCCAATGTTCTTTCACCAATTATTTTATATACTCTATTCCCAACTTTTATATCATGAATAGCAAGAACAGCCTGATTCCCAAATAAGCCATATTGTACAATTTCAGATTCAAACTTTGGTGTAAATACAGTCCTACTCAACACAGTAGATGGGTTAGCGTGAGCAATTACAAAATTATTTTCATCCAACAAATATACATCTTCTCCGCCTTGCAACTGAAGATGATTTAAAATGTCCCAAATCATCACTACATTGATTTCGGCAATCAGAACCCCTACAACCTCTCCGCTTAGTAAATTAAAAAAAGGAACCGAGACCATCATGATCGGTTCCCCATCATAAACATCAAAAAAAACCGAACTATAATAATTCTTGCCAGTAGCAACTGGCATCAAAAACGCATCTTGTATCTTCCAGGATTTATTTAAAGCATCAGATTCTGCCTGTAGATTAGAAACAACAGCACGAACCTCACCACTCGACGAGAGATATATCAATTGCCGAAACTTGAGCCTATCGGATCCAATTTTAGATAAAAATTGATATTGTCGCTCTTTTGATTGTTGAGGAAAATTATGAAATCGATTGACCCAGGAAAGATCCTTAACCACCTGAATAAAATATGAATTCAGATGATCAGCGACCCGTAAGGTAACTTCCCTCTGATGCTCATATGCATTTTGGGTATGTAAATTATAATTATGAAAAATTATAACAGTACCCGCAATTATGATTGGCCCTATAGCAAGTGCACTAAAGGCAATAGCTAAACGTTGACGAATATTACCCGCAAATCCAAATTTCATCCATACAACCATTTACCTTATAATTCTATCTGCTTGACGTAACAGATCTTCAGAGATATCAAGCTCTATCAGCTTGGCACTTTTTAAATTTATATCCAAATAATACTTTGCAGTTTCAATAGGCAAAACACCAGGCTCACTACCTCTAAGTATTTGAGAAGCCAGACGAGAAGCCTGTACACCTAATTGATAATGATTATGTCCATAGCTAAAAAGAGCTCCGGCGTCAGCTTGCAAAGAACTCGGAGCAGAGATAGCAATTTTACGTTTATATGAAATATTTACAAATGAAGCTACATACGATTCCATTGTTGAATCTCTGGGAATAAATATAGCATTAATATCCTCTGGAATATTTCTTAACATTTCTGCAACAGCCTCTTTTCCTTCCGTCGGTGCCCTAACAATCGTTACTCCAATTCGACCAGCTACCTTTTCAATCTGCTGTAATGTTTTTAACGCACTTTTATCATGGGAAGTATAGGGGAAAAATACTTTCGCCACATTTGGGTCAATTTCTTTGAGAAGTTGAAATCTCCTTTGATCACCTATGGCTAAACGTATCCCAGTTATATTTCCACCAGGTTGACTTATATCTTTTACAATACCACTTGCCACTGGATCATTAACAGGACAAAAAACAACTGGAATTTTATAATTATAGGTTGCATCCCTAACAGCCAGGGTTGCTGGTGTACTAGAAACAAATATTAGATCAACCCCTTCAGTCACCAGTAAATCGGCAGCACTTCGCAATTTAGCTATATCTACAATCGATTTACCACTGATATAGTTTACGGTTTCACCATCCTTATAACCGAAATCTATCATTCCATCTTTAAAACCATCGAAGGTGGTACGGTCTACCTCACTCAAATATAAATGTCCCACAGTCGGAACTACTGTCTGAGATAGTTCATCCTTAACAATATATGTAATAATTAAGCCTGCTACCAAAGCAATTGTTACGGCAAGAAATTTTATAAAATTACGCATTAATGATCTCCAAGACTATTCAAAATCAACCTTTACTTCCCATAGTCGTTCACTGACAAAATCTACCAACGATCACTTCCTACCACATAGAGAAACTATCACAACCGGAAGCACTTATTAATCAAACAAAGGCATCGGAGTGCGATACCATTAATCATTTGTAAATTTACTATTTAATATTTTAACTATCCAACCACCGATACTTCAAAAAGTAAATATCATATCAAACCGATATTTTTATACATCTACTTTCACTATAATTTATTTTTTTATATATCAATTTTGATATACGTACAAAACGCTTGCAAGCCAAACCATACCATTGAATTTAAGTTTTCAATTAATTATATGCCAAATATACAGAAACAGATAATTATCAAATAAACTGAAAAAATAAAATTCAACCATTACCCATCTCTTTACATCTTAAATATTTCGATATATGCTTTTATACAGATATCAATAAAAATATTTCTTACCATTATGACTAATCCACTTGAAACTGAATAACTACATAAATAACACTCATAATTTATGATATCAACAGTCAAACAGGATAAAAACTAAAGTACACCTAACATCCAACAATTCCTTCCCCCACAAATGAACAAGGTGAAAGAGGTTGCAATGAAAAAATTTAATGACATCAAAATGAAGCCTAAACTGATCCTACTCCTGTTATCATGCGGCCTCATTCCTAGTATAATTCTTGGAGTTTATAGCATAAAGCTTGCAACAGACGCTCTTATGAAATCCTCATTCAATCAACTATCATCAGTCCGTGGTCTTAAAGAAGCAGAAGTAGAAAAATATTTTACAAAAACAGAACACGACCTAGAAGTGCTAGTAGATACGGTTACCGTTTTGCAAGAGCAAGCATTTAAAACTCTTGAAGCGGCTCATGATAATAAAATTAAATCAATCCAAGACTTCTTCCACAATAATATTCAAAATATCAATTTATTATCACACAGCTCTGATATTAAAAATCTATTTCAGGCACTCGAAAAACAAGGTCAATTGAGTGATACTCTAGGCAAAACATCCTTTGATACTGAAAGTAACCAATACCACAGCATCACAGCTAAACCAGATGCATATCTAAAAAATTTCAAGAAAAACAGCAGATGCCGTAACATTCTACTTATAGATGCCAAATATGGTCAGGTAATATATTCAACGTTAAAGGAAAAAGATCTGGGTACCAACTTAAAAACCGGGCCCTACAGCAATAGTGGATTAGCGAAAATTTGGAAAAAAACCCTCAAAAACAAAAATGATGCCCTTGTAGACTTCACCCCGTATGAGCCTGCTCAAGGTGAACCAGTTATGTTTTTGGGTACTCCCGTCATGTCTGGATCTAAAGCTTTGGGAGTATTAGTAACTGAACTATCAGTGGCTCCTTTAAATGAAATAATGCATGAACGAGCTGGTCTTGGGCAAACTGGTGAGACATATATTGTCGGTCAAGATCACCTACTGCGCACTGATTCTTCTCTCCACCGTGAATCCTTCAATGTCAAAAAATCTTTTGCCGAACCAGATAAATATAAAGTAGACATAGAATCAGTTAAGCTTGCCCTTTCAGGAAAAGATAGCGCTGATTTAGTTACCGGCTACAATGGCAACACCGCCCTATCAACCTTCACCTCTATTAAAATAATGGATCTTACATGGGCAGTTATCGCCGAAATCGACGCAGAAGAAGCTTATAGCCCCAAGGACGACCAGGGAAATGAATTCTATAAATCATATATCAAAAAATACGGTTTCTACGACCTCTTCCTTATCCATTCAAGCGGATATTGCTTTTACACTGCAACAAAAGAATCTGATTACCAAACAAACTTCGTCAATGGAAAATTTTCGAACTCCAACCTAGGTAGCCTAGTCAAAAAAGTAAATAACTCCAGAAAATTAGGGCTTGCCGATTTTGCTCCATATGCCCCTAGTAATAATGAGCCTGCCGCATTTATAGCCAAACCAGTAATCCACCCCATGGACAATGAAGTTGAAATCGTCATCGCACTACAACTTCCCCTAAATGGCATTAACGAAATAATGCAAAACAGAGAAGGCATGGGGGAAACAGGTGAAAGTTACTTAATCGGGCCCGATAAACTTATGCGTTCTGACTCATTCCTTGACCCAATTAACAGAACCGTAAAGGCGTCATTTGCTGGAAACATTCAAAATAACGGGGTAGACACAGAGTCTGGCAGAGCAGCCCTAAGCGGAGAAACCGGTTCCAAAACAATCATTGACTACAATGGAAACCAAGTACTTTCATCCTATGCGCCGGTACACATTGGTGACACCACATGGGCACTGTTAACGGAGATAGACAAAACAGAGGTAAAAAAACCAATCACCAGCCTCATGCTCTCCATAATAATAATTTCTGGAGTTATCATCTTACTTATAACCAGTCTCGCCCTATATATTGCCAAGCAAATATCGACTCCGATAATTAATAGTGTAAAATTCGCAGAAACAATATCACGCAACGACCTCACCTCCAAACTAGAAATTAAGCAGCAAGACGAGATCGGTGACCTAGCCAACGCCCTAAACGAAATGTCCTCAAGCTTATCTTCTATAATCGAGGAAATAGATAATGGGGTAGGCACATTAAGCTCTTCAGCAACAGAGATGGCAACCATTGCAGAACAGATGACATTAGG
>JAOTSI010000218.1 GCA_029865005.1 Desulfobulbaceae bacterium | reverse complement strand
AACCTTGGGACGGATACGGAAAATATCCTGCCCTTCCAATAAATGTTGAAGTTCCCCTTGACGATCAAGCAGCTTTTCCATATCGGGATGGTCCGGTGAAAGATCGGCCATGGTATGACCAATTGCTTCAACTTCATCCTGGCATGCTAGTAAATCGGCAAAAACGGATTCCGCTTCCTTATAAAGGCTTTTACCACCTAATTTAGTAGTAATTTCCTGGGGCAAGTAGGCCACTGTAAAACGAGCGGCTCGACTAACAACCCCGGCATCACTCTCCTGAATTCCGCACATAATTTTAAGCAAGGTGGACTTTCCAGCTCCGTTAACCCCAGCTAAGCCGATACGTTCTCCATCATGGACTTGGGCTGAAACGTTGCGAAAAAGATGTTTAGTGCCGTATTGTAAATTTAAGTTGTTAATGCTCAGCATGCTTGTTGATTATAAGTAATAGTTTAAATTATTTTTGGTTAGTTTGATTTGGACAATACTATGGTCAGGCGTGGTTGTTCGGAATTAAATGTCAAAATGAAATTATTAGCTACGCCTAATTGAGTTAGCCTTTTAATGTTGCATCCACCTATCCCTTGAAAAACTGAACGATCCCGAGGGGAAATGCACAAAGTTGCTTTATCCCCAGAGTTATGAGAATGAAGTAGTTCTATGGTTTTCTTTAACATGAGTCGGCCATTAACCAGCTCTCCAAATGCAGGGTGATAAGGGCCTGCAATTAAAGAGTTCTCAAGCTCTTCTCCTGCCTGTAGCCCCATTCTCAGTACTGTTATCCCCTGCCGGTCAAACTGTTTTTTCATCCAAGCGGCCTGGATAATGGCACCATCAAGAGTCAATGGTTGATATTCACCTCGTTTAGTCATTTTTTCCAGTAAGGATCCCTTTAGAACTAAAACAGGGTAAATACGCACACAATCGGGCTTTAACGAGATAACTTCCTTTACGGTATCCATGAGTCTTAACCTGGTATCACCGATCAAGCCAGTCATGAGCTGTACTCCGATGTTCATGGATTTACGACGAAGTAGATGAATTGCAGCACGAGTATTTTCTGCGCTATGCCCTCTTCCATTACGGGTGAGAACATCATTATTCATGGATTGTACACCGAGTTCCACGGTTCTCACGCCATGCTCTTGAAGCAAATCCACTCCAGCTTCATTAATATAATCTGGACGGGTAGAGAGACGTATTTTTCCAACTCTCCCTTGTTCAATAAATGGCTGAACTGCTCTAAGCAGTGCAGTTTGGCGGGATAATGGCAAGCCAGTAAAACTACCACCGTAAAACGCAACTTCTGGTTTATCCGTAGTTTTTCGACGATACCCAAGCCATGTCTCTATGGTCTCGCAGACTTCAGCCCCATCCACCGGTGAGGATTTTATCCGACCGCTGATCTGATGTTGATTACAAAATGAACAACAGTGGGGACATCCTTCATGGGGTATAAATATTGGGATAATCATGGAGATGGTGTACTGAACCCTTGAAGATGAGTGCTGGTCACATGGTTTGTAGCTAGCTGGTTAAATATAATATTGTGACCGATTACAAGGGCAGAACAATATTCAGTAAAAATAAATAAATAAAGATATCACTATTTAGTTAATATTTCAGAGGGATTATTGAGCGCATCCCTGGCTGCCCGCTGTTCAGCCTCTTTTTTATTAGGTGCCGTGCCTGTACCCAAAATTTTATCGCGAAAAGAAGCAGAAACAGTGAAAATTCGCGCATGGGCCGGGCCTTCCTCTTTGTTAAGAATATAGATTGGCCCTTCATTATAACGTTCTTGAAGAAGTTCTTGAAGAGAGCTTTTTGCATCAGTGGCCAATAAAACTTCCCTTTCACTCTCCAGTAATGGACCAAATGAGTGGTTAATGAAGATCTGGGCTCGTTCATATCCTCCGTCAAGATAGAGAGCCCCGACCAGTGCTTCATAGGCACAGGAAAGAATGGATGGTTTTTCTCTTCCATTGGAGCTTTCCTCTCCCTTGCCCAACAGAAGATATTTGCCAAGATCTAAATTTCGAGCCATGGTTGCTAAACCAGATTCATTAACCAGGGCAGATCGAATTCGAGTGAGCTTACCTTCTCTCATTTCAGGAAATCGTTTGAACAGCATATCACCCACTGCTAAATCCAAAACAGCATCTCCCAAAAATTCTAGCGTTTCATTATGCTCATTGTTTTTTAATCGTTCAAAGGCAAAAGAAGAATGAATTAAAGAGGTCTGTAAGAGCTTTATGTCTTTAAATTTATAGTTAATTTTAACCTGAACATCAGTCAACGATTCCTTGTTGTCCAGAATTAAAGTTTCCAGGGACTTTCCCATTTGTATTATTTCTCCTTGTCAAAATAAAATACTGTGGTATAAAAAGGCCGTCCACAATAAATGTAACGGCGACGTCGCCAAGCGGTAAGGCAATGGTCTGCAAAACCATTATTCACCGGTTCAAATCCGGTCGTCGCCTCCAGAAATAGAAAGCGATTATAGATTAATCTATAATCGCTTTTTTTATTTCAAATTCTCTTCTCTTTTGTCATTCTGAGAGGCCTCAGCGAGTAATTACATCAAGAACAGTTTGGTAGAAAAATGTTTTACCAATAAAAAAGAAGACAATAGACATAATTGCTGCGGCTGGCACAGTAAAGATCCATGATCCAAAAATGGAGGTAACTAGTCGTTTGTTGATACCGCCCAATCCCTTTGCCATACCGATACCCAAAATAGCTCCCACTAAGGTATGGGTTGTGGATACGGGCAGGGAAAGCCTGGTACAAATGAGTACCGTAGCGGTGGCTGCTATATCGGCCGCCACGCCTCGAGAAGGGGTAATCTCTGTTATGTCCGAACCAACGGTACTCATCACCTTATAGCCATAAGTTGCTAAGCCTAGAACAATACCGATTCCGCCCAGAGAAAGGATCCATAATGGTACGGGAACTTTCATGTCGATTGCTCCGGTGGTTAGTACATGATGTATGGCAGCCAAGGGGCCCACCGAGTTAGCCACATCATTGGCCCCGTGAGCAAAGGCAACTGAGCAGGAACTCACAATCACCAGGGGGACAAACATCTTTTCCACCGCCTTGTTTTGCTTACCTATGGAAAGTTCAACTTTATCTTTGAGGTTAGCCTTGGCGAAGAAGTAATAAATAACGGCAGCTACGGTGGAGATGACCAAAGAAAAAATAAGGGTGTTTTGATCATTAATCCAGGTAATGTCACCGGTAACATGCTTCAACCCTTTATAAACGGTGGCTAACATCACCACAGCGGTCATAACAAAAACGATAAATGGAATGCGGTTGATGGCAGCCTGGGCCGGCTTCTCCTTACCTAATATTGACTTACTGATATAGTTAAATATTATAAAGGCCATTATTCCACCGGCAACTGGTGAGATGAACCATGATGCAACGATTTGACCCATTTTAGCCCAGTTTACCGCTTGCCAGCCCGCCGCAACGATACCAAATCCGGCAACCGCCCCAACAATAGAGTGAGTGGTGGAAACAGGTAAACCATAAAGGGTGGAAATATTTAGCCAGAAGGCTGCAGATAAAAGAGCGGCCGACATGCCAAGAACTAAAATAACGGCTGCGTCCTCCGGTGTCATTCCTGGGAGGGATGCGAGGATTGACGGATCGACGATCCCCTTACGTACGGTATTGGTCACTTGGGAGCCGACTAGAACTGCGCCAGCGAATTCACAAATTCCGGCAGCAATGACAGCGTTACGTATGGTAATAGCCTTGGAACCGACTGCATCGGCCATGGAATTAGCTACATCATTGGCCCCGATATTCCAGGCCATATATAAACCAAGAACAGCGGTTAACCCTATAATAAATATTTCCATTTACTTAAGTTCCATATAAAAGTTTACGGTTAAGATATAGATTGACATTTATGGGGCCTTTATTGTTTTCAAGGTTTGATTAACCTTTTTCAATCATCATTCTCAGGTAATCACCGGCATTTTCTGCTTGGTTGGCAATATTTCCCAGGGCAATGAGCATTTTTTCATAAAACAGAATATTAAACACGCTCTCTTCTCCCTCAAGGGCAAAAAAGGCCCGTGAGAGTTGACGTGACATTTTGTCGGTTTTCCATTCCTCTTCACCTAAATGCTCGATTAGTTGAAGTACAGAACGAGCTTCTGCTCCGCCAAAAGAGGTTTCGGCTAGGTTTTTAAATTCTACAGCAGCGGTCAAAAGGGTGCCGCTTACTTGGAATACCTGTCGTAAATAGAGGAAGAAAGAATCCTGGATACTCGGGTGCATCACTGTTTGACGCAAAGTTAAAATAACGGAAAAATCTTGTGCTGTATCAGCAATTTTCTCCTGGCGTGCCAAAAAATTTATCAGATCCGACTTTTCAACCGGCAAAAAATAACTTTGAGCGACAAATGAACGAATATCATGTTTTATAAGATCCGCCTCATACTCCAAACGAGCCATTTTAGAGTGGTAAGTATGGATCAACTCATAATTTTCTGCCACCAAGGCTTCCATAAGCGGCCAAAGTAATTCTACACATTCATGGACTTTTTTTGAATGTTCCACTATGGGGCCAAAGGGAGATTTACCGAAAAGGTCCCCTATTAAACTCTTCATATTTTTTTCTCCAATTTACAACCATGGTATCAGTAGTAGAATCGCTCTTACCTAATAGCGTCTGGCTTGTCAACGCTAAGCGATCGTGGGGATACAACTTTTCTTTTAACTTTCTTCACAACCACTCGAACTAAATAACAATAACGAGTAATCTTGGTTACCCAGTTTGATGTCGCCTGTATTTTTTTAATATATTTTAGCTAAAAAATCTATTGATAGAGCTGCCGGTGATCCTTAAGGATCAGTGTTTCTTTTTTGGTTTTCTTTTATTATCTTTAGACCTGCTATCAAATAGTTGATCTTTGGTTTTACGTTGGCTACGTTCCTTAAAGATCATTTGAATTGGAGTACGATCCAGCCCAAGGCCGTCTCTAAATTTATTTATTAGATATCTTTCATAGGAAAAATGAATTCCCTTTGGAGCATTAGTGATAACCACGAAGGTTGGTGGGGCGGTTTTTACTTGGGCAGTATAATAGAGTTTTAACCGGCGACCTTTATGCATGGATGGTTCATGGCGTTCTACGGCATCACGTAAAATCTGATTGATTTTACTGGTGCTAAAACGTTGATTAAATTGACGGTGAACCGCTCCTATTGTAGGGAAAAGGCGTTTGATTCCAGAGCCGGTTAAAGCAGAAACTTTAATGACCGGAGCAAAGGCGATAAATTTGGTAGCCATTGCCAATTCTTCGAGCAATTGCTTTTGTCGTTTAACATCACCTTTAATTAAGTCCCATTTATTAAGCAGAATAATACAGGCCCGGCCATGATCTTGAGTATATCCGATAACGGTGGTGTCCTGTTCAGTTATTCCTTCGCTTGCATCAATGAGGACCACGGCGATTTCGCAACGGGTTAGAGATCCCAGGGATTTAAGGATAGAGAATTTTTCAAGTTTGTCTGTGGTTTTACCTTTTCGACGGATTCCTGCAGTATCGATAAGTAAATAGTTATAATCATCTCTGGTGAGCAAACTATCCACCGAGTCGCGCGTGGTGCCGGAGATGTCGGATACCACCATTCGCTCTTGACCTATGATTTGGTTAATCATTGAGGACTTGCCTACATTGGGACGTCCGAGAAAGGCGAGCCTAATAGTGTTGAGCGGTAGATCCAGCGTGGTATCATCATCAGGGAGTTGATCGCTGAGTTCATTTAGCAGATCGTTAAACCCGTAGCTATGTTCAGCTGATAAGGGCCAGAGCTTTTCAACCCCGAGTTCGTAAAAAGGTGAGAGCAGATTAATTTCCTGTTCTGGCCCATCAATTTTATTGACCACGAAAAAGACTTTTTTATCGGTGCGTCGCAGTAAGGTCGCAATTTCGTAATCTCCGGGGGTTAAAGATTGACGACCATCCATGAGAAAGATGATAATATCTGCCTCTTCAATGGCCTGGAGAGCTTGCTTACGGATGTGTTGGGTCATCAACTCTCCATCGTCGTCGATTCCTCCCGTATCCACAAGCATATATGGCTTGTCGTTCCATGTGAGGCGCGCGTAGTGGCGGTCCCTGGTTACGCCGGGCGTGGGATCCACGATGGCGTCGCGTGAACGGGTCAGGCGATTAAAAAAGGTGGATTTTCCTACATTGGGGCGACCGATCAGGGCGACCATGGCGATATTATTGACACTCATTGTTAACCTTATGAATACATTTTTCTGTAATATTACGGAGTGCAGGATAATCATCACCATCCACTTTGGCAAGCCTGCATTGTAGACTGAGAAGTGCTGGGAGGATGTAGGGAGCGAAAAAGACTTTTCCCCGTTTTTGACTCAGAAAGGAAAACGCCCCGAGAATTTGAAGGTTTCTTTGGAGAGCGAGGGCGGAATATTCGGCGAAAAACCTTTTTTCATCGTAGGGGATCAAGCTCTGCAGCTCGTGAAAATATACATGTATTAGCTCTTCCTGTATATCCGATGTTAGTTCTGCATAGGGATCTATAAGTAGGGAGGCGAGATCGTAGGCTATCGGCCCTAAGCGGCCTCCCTGAAAATCTATAAACCGTGGAATACCGTCTTGCACCATAATATTTCTGCACTGAAAATCACGATGGAGAAAATAGGTGTTTGGTGCAGAACCGGCTCGGTTGGCTAGTTTTTCGAATTCAGATGTAAGTTGAGAGTTGTCGGGGCGTAATCCGAGATAATCGATACATAAGGCTTGCAGAAAGTAACCGGACTCTCGCTCCATCATAAGAGTACGATCATAAAAAGGGGTGTCCCAACACCAAGATTTGTCAAAGTTTTTTGCCCCTCGCACTTGCATGTGGGCTAGGCGACAAACAGTTTTTTTATATATTTCTATGGGAAAAGGGGAAGCGTTATCTCGGGCGGCCTCAACAATTTCATATAATCGGCAGGTTCCTAAGTCTTCGCAGAGCAATATTCCACTTTCTTCCAAATAGTCGTAAATAATCGGTACCGGTGTGTTGGCCTGTGCCAAGTGTAAACCGATTCGGTGGGCGGCACGCGCTTCTTTGAGGCCAGCATGGTCCTTAGGCGACGGTAAAATAACTATTAAGGAACGGTTGTGAGTGTCAGTAATTCGGAAAAAACGGCGTATGGATCCATCGCCGGAGAATTCTCCAATTTTAAAAGGTTGGGTTAGATTTCCCTTACTAGCTAGTTTAATAAGAATGGATTGTAAATTATCATCCAATACACTGTTTTTTTCGACCATAGCGGCTACAATGGGTAAAAATGATTATATCCGTTGTCCTTTACCCATGCGGAATCATGGAGGACTTTGTGGACAATATCTTTAAGTAATAATTTAATGTTTTGTTAGCGAGAATATTTCGTTACCTAATTATAATTTTTAGGGACTCGGAAATAATTAATAGAGTTAAGATTTGAGTCTTCGTTTACCT
>JAOTSI010000217.1 GCA_029865005.1 Desulfobulbaceae bacterium | reverse complement strand
TCAAGATAATTTTTTCTATGTAAACCTCCGGCGTTGGGGGGGACACTAAAAGTTTGACAGTTCCTGCAAAATGAAGAAGCCTCCAGACTCCATCTTCATGCGTTTGTCCCTGCCAGTATAGAAGGGCTTGCTTATAGCGAGTAGCAGCAACTGCATAAGTATGTATGAACCACTTGTGGTCATTTACAAATAAGCACTGTATTAAATCAGCTGATTACGAACCCTGTGATCAGGTACCATGATTAGGTATGTTAACTGCTTGCTTGCCTTGCTCTTAATGGATATGGCGTGAAAGGAACAAAAGAGGAAATTATATATGGAAGCGCTTTGAAATATTAATTAGATGGATGATAATATTTTGCGTAACCTACAGCAAAGAATTTCATAATAAACCAACCAACTAACCGTTACTCAGAGACCATATGGACCTTATAGAAAAATCATTAGGAATTGCACTGAAAGCTTATGCTGGCCAGAAAGACAAGGCTGGTAAAACGTATATTTTACACCCCTTAAGATTGATGAACAATGTGGTTACTGAGGAGGAAATGGCTGTTGCTTTACTTCATGATGTTATCGAAGATTCTGATTATACAGAACACGATTTATTGAATAAAGGGATTCCTTCAAAGGTGATAGAGGCCGTTAAATGCCTTAGCAAGTTGGATGGGGAGGATTATGAAGATTTCATCAGTAGAATTTTAGAAAATGAGTTGGCAACAAAAATTAAAATAGTAGACATCGAAGATAATATTAATATTTTACGCTTAAACACAATATCTGATAAGGACTTAAAACGTATCGCCAAGTATCATAACGCCTGGCTTAAACTAAAAAAAGGCTCTTAATTTGTACCTGATCACAGGTGTCTCATTAGTAATGCTGGTGACGCTAGACGCAATAGCTCTATGTAGGTAGAAGTGGCTACCGTATGAAAATAAGGTGCCTGTGTGGTGATAATTTAATGGAATTGTCAACGAATGGCCCGGCTTTGAAGAATTGTATATCACCTATGATTGACCGTCTATTCTTGCTAAATAGACATTTTCTTAAAAATTACTTATTATATATTTGTAGCGGTTTGTGAGTAAGAAAGTTTTATCTTGTTGAAAGTGATGCTTTTAGTTACTTGTTTTGTGATCATTGTTACGGTATCTAATGTTGTTAATGAGGATTTTGACAGGTGATACGCCAAATAGTAGTGTTAGAAACGTGGAAGAAATAAAATAAATATTCTTTTTGTTTTTTTTCTGAGTTCCTTATTTAAGGTCGATAGTAAAAGAATACAGTCGCCGGAGGTTACATCCGATTGAAAATGAGGTCATTTTTCCATTGTTCACCCGTATTTTTCCCTTCCCGTTCGGCCCTGTTAAAAGAGATTCCTTATCGCCCCTCATCCATAATCCATTACTTTTCTTATCACCTACCAATGAAATATTCTCTATCCACAGGTTACTCATAAAGTTGCAATTGATCTTGATGATGGTGTCAAAGTGAACTATTCCAAATTTGGTTATGCTCTCAAGAAAGTACCAGAACTAAGCTAATAAAGGCAGGAGTACAAGTTATGACATCCAAAACTTCCAAAAGCTATGAAGTTTTTAAGAATGGCTCGACGTGGTTGAAGGCTGATTTTCATCTGCATACCAATGGAGATAAGGAATTCAAATACTCTGATAATGAGGATTATTTTGTCAGTAACTATATAGCAGCATTAAAAACCGCAGGTGTTCAACTGGGAGTTATTACCAATCATAACAAGTTTGATTTGTCAGGCTTCAAAGCTCTTCGCAAAAACGGGCTTAAAAATGAAATCTTTCTATTGCCGGGTATTGAATTGTCAGTGAAAGATGGTAAGTACGGAATACATGTTTTGATTGTTTTCAGTGATGAATGGTTCCAGAATCCAGCAAACAATGATTATATAAATAGCTTTCTAGCAGTAACATTTGCCGGTCAGAATAATTTCGAAAATGAGAATGGCCGTTCTAATCATGACTTACTCGATACTATTCGGGAATTGGATAAATTTGAAAAAGATTACTTTTTGATATTTGCACATGTTGAAGAAAAGAACGGGCTGTGGGGAGGCTTAGGAGGTGGTCGCATTCAAGAACTTGAGAAACATGAAAATTTCAGACGTCGTAACCTGGGTTTTCAGAAGGTAAGGACTCATCAAGTTGCAGATAAAGTGTGCAAAACCAAAGTACAGAGATGGTTTAATGATAGTTATCCTGCAGAGCTTGAGGGTTCAGATTGTAAATCAATTGAAAGTATTAACCAAGGTGCAGAGTGTTACCTCAAGATTGGGGATTATACCTTTGAAGCAGTTAAATTTGCTCTTTTGGATCATCACAATCGGCTCTCAAAATCTCCACAACAACATACCCATTCTCACATCCGCAGTATCTCATTTGAAGGTGGTATCCTGGATGGCAAATCTCTAGAATTATCTTCTGAACTCAATTCCTTGATCGGTATTCGTGGAAGTGGAAAATCTTCTGTTCTGGAATCCATACGCTATGTTTTAAATATTCCTTTTCAAGATAAGTCCGAGGACAAAGAATATAAAAACAGGCTGGTTGCACATACACCCTGAAAATCGGATAAAGCGCTCACTTTAAGCCAAAAATACAACTCCATCAGCACGGTCTAGTTGAAAAACCGTGCTTTTTTTTCTTGCTTTTAACGTGTTCGTATTATATTTATTACGTACACTTTAAGGGGAGTTTGCTTATGGCTAAACAAATAACAGGAAAAACTCACGTCGGAGAAAGACGCGAAAAGCGTCCGAATGGCGATATTTACGTTTATGAACGGATTACAGCCTACAACGAAAAGACCAGAAAGACCTATACGGTCAGTCAGAAACTCAAGGGAAAAATCAAGTCGGGTACGCAAGAAATTGTACCGACTCGTCCCAAAAAACCTAAGGGTGAAAAAGGCGTCACCGATGTAACACGAAGACATACCGGCCTCACCGACATCCTGGAATGGGTTGGCAAAGTTTCCGGTATTGATGATGACGTACGTGCTTCATTCAGCGAGGGTGATGCGGCGAAGATGCTTTCTGTCGCGCGCTACTGGATCGGTTCTGGTGGCAACACGCTACCGCGCCTTGAGAGCTGGCAGGTGATGCACCCTCTTCCATATAGTGAAGCGATTACTGAAGACGTCTATAGTGAGCTGTTTAAGGATGTTGGTCGCAATGAAGAAGGTGTTCAGCGATATTTTTCAGCTCGGGCGGCGCGCCTGGGAGAATCTCCAGTGCTAGCGTTTGACTCAACTACCATCTCGACATATTCTGAAAATCAGTCGGAAGCACGGCGAGGGTTCAACAAGGATGGAGACGGACTCAACACGATCAAGCTTTTGACCTTATATTCTGTAAATGCTCGTGAACCGATGGCCTTCGCTAAACAACCCGGCAATATTCCGGATGTCATATCCATTGAAAACACTCTGACACAACTCAAGTGTCTCAATCTAAAAAAGCCTCTGATTGTTACTGATAATGGCTATTATAGTCAAAAGAACATGATGGAATTCGCCTTGCGCAATGTGAAATTTCTGACATTGGTTGATCCGAATATTATCTGGGTCCGTGATACGGTTGATGCGCTTCGTACAGCACTTGCTGGTATGTCCAGCACTTGTCCGTTCGACCCATCCATCTGCGGAGCAACTTTACCTAGAATGCATCAGTTTAGCCGGGTACGCCAGCGATCACGCAACGACAAGGTCGCCGGTGAAAAAGAAACGGTCTCACGCCGACTGTATGTACATGTTTACTATTCCCCCGACAACGAAGCCAAGAAAGAACTAGCCTTTCGCAAGGACTTGCTTGAGCTGAAGGCGCAAATAGAAGGAGAAGAAAGCGAGTTCACGAAATCAGCGCAAAAGAAAATAGACAAGTACCTGACCTGTTCAAGAAAGGGACGTGGGGGACAACTGAAGGTGGGGTTCAACGACAAAGCAATTGTCGAAGCAAAGAAATACTTCGGCTATTTCGTCCTTGTCAGCAATAAGACTATGGACACATTTACCGCCCTTGAAAACTATCGGCTGAGAGAAAAAATCGAAGAACTCTTTGCCGTACAAAAAGGTAGACTTGACGGTGCGCGACCGCGCACATGGTACCCAGACAATCTGCGTGGAAGACAATTCACACAATTTGTTTCACTGGGCTATCATTGTTTCCTGGCGAAAAAAATAAAAGAAGTGCAAGCCAAGCTCGAGAAGAAAGAACCTGAAAAAACCAAATCACTCATCAAACTCGAAAAGAAGCTGAAAAACTGGATCGCACAACGCTCTCTCGCTCAGATCCTGGATTGGTTTGACTGTATTGAAACTACAAAAGTACGGACTGCCATAGGCAGCTATCGATGGTCCACTGAATCTGTGGCTAGAGACAGACTGTTCTTGAAGTACTTGGGAGTAGAAATCAAGTAGTGTACGCTTTATCCGATTTTCAGGATATAACAGGGTAATAAAAACAACACTGGGGGATATAGGTCATTCTAACCTATATCCCCCAGTGTTTTAAAACATCCCTAAGCCTTTATTTATTCATACAAAGACTAATCAAACTAAGCAAATACCTGCTTTCAATAGTTACAATTCAATACAGGTGCCCCTTATTTAAGTTTTTCATCCTAATCACAGCTACCTCTAAGTTATGCAGTTGCCGCTGTTCACTATAGGTCACTTAGGCGGGCAAGGAGATGCAATCGCAAAAGATAAGGTTCCTATAATGTAACCACTTACATTTACTCTTCTCGTTGCATCCAAGAACTCTTACCCGATTTTAACGGACTCTTGCTTCCCTCTTCCTTACTATTAATACCACCATCACTACCTTGGGTTAATGCTTGTAACTTCCCGTCCTTACCAACATGGATACTAGGTGGTGCAGGTACACCTGGTCCGATTTTAATTCTAGGAATGCTCTTTTCCTCATTGTCGTCAACAACATCATCATCGTTTAAATCATCATGCTCCCAGCCGATGAAGGGATCAAAGTATGCAGTACCAGTTCTGTAATACAGGGCGTACAGATACCCATATCCCTCTCTCTTACACTGGTCATCTAGTGGTTCATATGTGGAAAAAGTTAAAGTTTCCCCCATTAGGGCAGCTTGACTAAGATTTCTCTCTCGAGCTGGAAAGTTTCTATACCATCCAGCCTTGGTATCTATATCAATGACAAAATCATTCCAGGTCGTAAGATCTCCAGTGATGGGATAATCTCTTACTGAACCATCAGTATACACCTTCACATCTGTGACATTAGCTAAATCACTTTGGTCAACTTCTCCCCAGGTAAAACCGCCATCTGGATAGGTCGTTTTTACAGGTTCCTTGATACCATAATAAGACTGGGTATCAGTTACATCCCTATCTGCATAGGTAACATACCTTCCAGTTCCAAAGAAAATCCATCTATTTGTCACAGCCTTATCCAAGGTCTTATCAGCGTCTCCATCACTATCGTACCAAGCCTTGGTACCAGTTCCGATATTTACTTTTCCGGTTATTGGTTGCTTACCGGGCACGATACTAAGATCAATCAATTTGTTAATATTCCAGCCAATTGGATCACCATCAGGTAATAATCTGTGAATAGAGCTACCCCATTCAGAATTATCATAAGAAGAAACTCCAAAATACACCGCATCCCCAGTATAATCGAGATCAAAATCAGCTGCAGCCGGAGGTGAAGAAACATATGAGTTAGTTATCGTTGTCAAATCTTTTTCATACAAGTCTAACAGTGGATCATAACTTCCTTTCCCAATTGAGTTAAGGTCAAGTATAAATAGTTTCGCTGTTTGCAGACTCTTACTCTCGCTCATAGCCACCTCTGCTGCAGTCGTAGTTTTACCATCACTAGCAGCCGGGCCAGAACCAAGGATAAGATACCATTGATTCGTATTAGTTGAAATGTCATTCATGGCTAAAACAGTTGGAAAATCCGTTGCAAAGCCTTGTTTATCAATCGTCAATTCAGCCATAATCCTTGGTGGCTGTTCTGGGTTAGTTATATCAACTACAACATAAGCAGAAGTCATTTGCTTATCAGTCGCTAAATCTACTAAATTATCTCTATCTATATCCGTAGTGATAAGTCCACCCCCCAAGCCCATACCAACGACTAAAACCGTTCCCCAACCATTAGGGTGATGTTCATCAAGCTCAGTAGTACCATCACCCTGAAAAAAAATTCTAGCATCAAAAACTCTAGTTTGCCCATCAAGATAATATACATGTTTGTAATCTTTTTCTGTCAACCAATAGAGATGCGGCAACAAGTTGTAAGGTGCGTAGGCCCATAATTCCGCCCCCAAGGGCTGGGCGACAGTGTCATCATGAATACTATTTCCATTCCAGTCATCATAAGTTTCACCAGTATCATATTGATGATTTCCATTCACATCATCATAGGTTTCCCCTATCGTTTCAAGTATCTCATTATCATCCCCATTAAAGAATCCCGCATTAAAAGCATGTAACATCCCATCGTTACCACCGACGTACACAACAGATCTTCTTTTTCTGTAACGTATATAGAAATCGGAATAGCTGGTATCGTTATACAACAGATGAAAATTTTCTGCTGGCCTACCGATAACCTTAGGGGACGAATGAATGATATCTCCTAATCGCCAAACCTTCTCTATTTGATTATCGTTATCATCTTTATAAGTTCTACTACGCATCTCTGGCACATATTTGCCATCAATTTCCGTCTCAACTTGCTCTTCCCCTCTCACATAATTAATCAAACGCTCGGCCTGCAAAGAGTTAAGAGACTCATATTCCGTAGTACCGAGGTCTTTTATATCTTTTACCCATTGCGGCAAATCACCAAAATTAGGATAGAGCGTTAGATATGGCAAAAGATCGGTCTTATTATTATCTGTAAAGTCGGCCTGTTCGCCACTGTCCACCAAGTCATCACCATCCCCATCAATAAAGGTTACAATATATCTTTTATGGTTGGTACCAGCAGCCAGAGTCAAGTAATCACGCTGCTCCGTCGGATTAAGATCAGGACTATTTAACCATTGCTGAGCAGCCCACAAGTACCTTATATTATTAATATCCTCAACACCGGTTGAAACTTTTTCTGAAGGTTGAACTATACCATCTTCATTAACATCATCATACTTGAACAAGTTTCCATTATCAT
The DNA here is from genome assembly GCA_029865005.1 of Desulfobulbaceae bacterium. Classification (GTDB taxonomy): domain Bacteria; phylum Desulfobacterota; class Desulfobulbia; order Desulfobulbales; family Desulfobulbaceae; genus JAOTSI01. Next base: position 334 of record JAOTSI010000217.1, on the reverse strand, counting down.
CCCATTGAAGAATATAATCACGGCCAAAGTCCCAATTACCATCATTGTTTTTATCTTCAATGGCATCAAGTATACCATCTTCATTGGCGTCATATTCCGCCTCTACATCAAGCTGATGGTCCTGATCAGTATCCTCACGCATATTACCATACTCATCAACAAAAAGACCATGGACATCACCTACCCAGCTAATAGTATTTCCCTCATTATCCTTATAGCCTGGATAAAACACCGACTGATAAACCGCCCCTTCACCAGAACGGGAACTAGTTATTACCGCAGCAGAGGTTGCTGAAGCGGTACGGTTTTCTATGGCAGAGAAGGCTTTATCTAG
>JAOTSI010000017.1 GCA_029865005.1 Desulfobulbaceae bacterium | reverse complement strand
AACTCGGATGCCTTCTTTCCCGATCAAAATCCATTGAATCAGTTTTAAAATCACTTAACAAGCCTCAGGCTAGAATTTGGGTGGTAGATGCAGGCAGTAGAATCCGAGGCCGTTTTGGCAGTTTTCACCCTGATAACGAGATCACAACCACCAAGCAAAATCGCATTCAACAGCTGATCACGCTTTTGCACCGCCCACTACAGCCCTTATATGATTATTTTATGGAACCTTATGCCAAGGACTTCATTGATCACAAAACCCAACGAGCTCGACTGGACCTTAAAGGAATTGAAGAGGGACTCAAAGGTCAAAGTTCTATCTCAACCTATCATATTCCCGATCAACAAGTAGAAGTCATGGCCGCAATTACCCCCTTAGTTAACGACAGTCGTATAATTGGTGCTGTGGTGGTGGAACAGACCACCAATTCCATCCTGGCTCTCAAAAATAGGGTAATTGAAGAGAGCATCGACTTCACCGTACTTGCCTTTTCCATCGGAGGCATTTGCTTACTACTCTTCGCCTCTCGCCTTTCTTCTCGTATAAAAAGATTACGCGATCAAGCAGCCGGAGCTATCACGCCCAACGGGCGAATCATAGATACCGTCAAACCGCTACAGGCCAGTGACGAAGTGGGAGATCTCAGTCGTGCGCTAGCCACAATGCTAACCCATCTCAAACAACAAAGCGAATATCGTGAAAAGATGGCTGATAATTTAGAACATGAAATGCGCACTCCAATGGCAGCCGTATCAGCCTCCCTTAAAAACCTAGCCAACGAAATGGGAGTATCTAAAAAAGGACGAGAGTATGCCCAATGGGCCATGCGAGATATGCGCAGACTTGAAGATTTGCTCACCGCTATTCGAGACGCTACTACCCTTAAAGAAGCACTTATTCAGGATTTTCCTGAATCATTTGACTTAGGTGAAGCTACAGAGATGTGGTTAACCCATAGTTGGCAACCTGCTTTTCCTAATAGAATTTTTAAATTGAATCGTTCCCCTGATACATTTCCCCTGTTAGCAGACCCAGGAAGGATACGTCAAGTACTCGATAAGTTGGTGGAAAATGGCATTGATTTTAGCCAACCTGATTCTCCGCTAAAAATCACCCTTCAAAGAAATCGTAATATAGCTGAAATACGAGTGACAAACCTTGGAAAGGAGCTAACCCCGGAAATGCTGGGACAGATTTTCAACTCTATGGTTTCCATTAGATCACAAAACGACACCAAACCCCATCTCGGTCTAGGATTATTTATCGTCCGCACTGTTGTGGAACATTACAACGGCACGGTTACCGCATCACCCTTACCAGAACCAGACAAAGGGGCTGAATTTAAGATTACCTTACCGCTGGATGAAAGCTCCTAAATCATCACCTTTTTGTATTTTCATTTTATTTTTCACACGAAGGCCAAACTTATTACACGACAAGAAGAAAACCATCGATAATATAAATCCAGTGATCATTTCTGTATACTGACGTATTGATTATCACCCCATGATATGGCATTATTTCTAGAGATACTAGAGGAACTATGATCCTATGATAAAATATTTTTGTATCCAGGGATCAAGATGTGAATTTATGGAAAACATGTAATCGCTCACCGATACCATATCTTATCATGATTGCTTTTTGCCGGCCACAGGGGCTTAATGTACGGAAAAGCTAACACGAATATACGACACAGGTGACCAGTTACAACAACTTAGCATCTTAGCTTTAAGGTACCTGGTCACAGGATTTATAATTAACTGATTTAATACACCGTAAAATGGTAAATGGCTACAGGTGCCTCAGGTTTTTGCAGTAGCTCCTGCTCGCTATAGCCCTGAAGATGAAGTGCCTGTGACCACTTACGCTTTAAGACGTTACGAGTTCAGCAAACGTTTACAAAAACATAAATGGAAATAGCTACCAGTGGATTATCCTCTTCAATTACTCAACGAAATCAACAACGGCAAACCAGTTAAAATCATCTTGCCGCTTAAGAATTCCCAGGAACTATATAGAATCAACTGCTTATATGGCAAAAAAAACCCACCTCTCTTCTCGCTATTCTTTCCAGAACACCTACCGGTTCAAAGCATGGACAGCGAGACAGAATGTACCGTAATTATAGATATGGGTGGCTACAATGTTTCCCTCCAAGCAAACATTGAAACCATCAAAAACGGTCAAACCTTAATTCTCCGGGCTATTAACGTTATCAACCATGAACAATTACGAGATTTTTTTCGAGTTGATGTATCCGCGCCAGTCAGCGCTGGACCCATTATGCCCCCTGACCTAGACGACCAAAAATATCCTAAAATTACTGGTGAAACCATTGACATAAGTGGTGGAGGCATACTAGCTTCTTTCCCCAAAAAACTAACCACGGATCAACCATTACAGGTAGCATTTGTTCTACCCACTGCTGACTCCCATGTGATCAGGGCAGTAGGACAAGTAGTGCGAACCATAAAGATATCTGACAACAATTATCAAATAGCAGTACATTTTGACCAGATAAAATCTGAAGATCGTGACAAAATCATTCGCTGCTGTTTTGAAATACAACGTCAGCAATTACGATTAAAAGTACAAGTGAAAGAAAATTCATAAGGTATATTAACGTTCAATATTAACTAAGATATCTGCAATTAGGTTACTAATATTGGATTAGGCTCTCAAAAATGCTCAATTGAGCCAATATCACGTCGATATTTTATCGTATTCTGTTTTACGACAACAGAGACAGAGCTTAATTATGTTACTATTGCAGCAATATAGAAAACAAAAAGAAGCAAGTAAGATTGTTTAATTTATTTTTTTCAGCAGCCCTTAATATAGTTTTTCAACTAACCCCATGCCAGGAACCGATGAACCATAAAACAACTAACACCCAATTATAACAACTAATTTTATATTTATACTAGCTATTAGTAAGCTAGCTAGCCAACATCCAAACAAAATGGACATAACGCTAAAACAAGCCATTACCGGCCCAGCCCCCCCTACCGAGACAACTGGTATCAAACCAGCCGGAGTTGTTCGTCAATTTGTTACCGGTCAAATTATTGCCGCTCTTATCAGTGGGAGAAAGAGTGACGGAAAATACATTCTCGATTTCGGTAAAACTTCATTTGCTGCTTCCTCAAAAATACCTCTTCGAATTGGACAAGAGATCCTGTTACAAGTAACCGACACCTCTTCACGCACTACTCTGAAAATACTACCTTCTCAATTTACCGACACCATCATCAAGGGGCTACCTCTATTTAACGCCCAGACAAATTTACTCCCGCAACTCGCCGCACTTCAAAAAAAAATTGTCGAAAGCCCCCTATTTTCACAGAGTAGTAAAGATATTCTCCAACTTTTCACAAGCTCCTATAATAGTGCCACCCCACCCCTTCCAGATGGTAAAACATTACAAATTATTGCAGATAAAACCGGTTTTCATCATGAGAGACAGCTTGCTGCAGGTGATAAAACATCCACCCAAGCAAGCCTTAAAAATGCTCTACTGGAAATCGCCAGCAAAGCTGACAAAAACGGGGAAGTCTCATCCAAAGCCCTTCAACTGGTGGAACTTATCGAATTTCAACAACAAATAAACGGTCGTCTCGGGGAGCAATCATTATTTTTTCTCCCCTTGGTTTTTCCATTTCTACAACAAGGATATGTCTTGTTCGATAACGAACAATCCAGCTCGGAAGACGAAGAAAACACAACTCACACCCACAGCATAAATTTGAAGCTTGAAGGGCTAGGCAATCTTGAGATTATAATGAAATTAACCGGCTCACATCTTACCCTATCTTTCCTGACCGAAGACGAAGAAAAAGCCGCTTTTTTAGAATCTCAGCGAAATGAACTAATGGAGCATCTCACTGCTATCATCCCTGATTCCGTAAATTTTGTAGTAGGTGCCGAAGATTGTGAAACAAAGCTTTTGCGCCGTATTATTCCCCAAGCAAGCGGCGGGGTTCTCAATACTCAGGTATAATCGTAGAGGTATGCATGAACGGAAAAACAAAAGATAAAGCGGTCGCCCTTCGCTATGACCGAGCCAAATCTGAAGCACCTTTAGTGGTTGCAAGCGGCAGCGGAGTTATCGCCCAGAAAATTATCGAAACGGCTAAAGAGGCGGGTATTTATATTAAACATGATCCAGATCTATTAGAAATGTTAGCTAAAGTACCTGTGGGGGAAACCATCCCTGAACAGCTCTTTCAAACCGTAGCCGAACTATTAGCCTTTGTATACAAAGCTAATAATAACTACAAAGATAAATTAAATACGAACATTTCTTAACCGTTCACAGGCTTGAAAAGAAAAGGTACCTGTGATCACTTACATAGTTAATCCTATGTGAATAAATCCGGACTGATCGCACGCAAACGGCGGTACTGGTGAACGCTTACAATATTTCAACAGACAGAGGTTAGAAGATGGACTGCAGGGGATCAATTAAACGAACATCAGGATGAGATGAAAGGAAGGACCAATCCAGCGAATCCCTTGGCAATGACTTTGGAGCAAAAAACAAAGAAAGGTGCAAATGTCCCGGTGGTGCGCCAGATGATTGTTTCTCAATAATCGTACCGATTACCCCGCCCCTCCCCACTGATACCCCCTCACTAATACCAGTATCAGCCTCAATATGAGCATATACTGAATGAAGAAGAGTACCCCTGCTTGTTATCTCTGAATGACGAAGCCAGACGGATTGCCCAAGGAAATCTTTAGAAACCCTCAACACATTACCTTCAATGGGGGACACTAAGCATATACTGGAAGTAAGAGTAGACGGAACCCCATTCCTATTGACATAATGGAGTAAGTCCACCCCTTCATGAGGAACCGGACGTTCCTTAGACTCACCCCACCAAGTATAACTAGAACCAAAACGCATATCCCTATGCAAGATCCAGCCTCGAGGTGGTGCAAAAGAGATATGTGGATTTTTATTAGTCAGATATTCGTTAAAAAGTGGAACAAAATCAAGGCTGGAACCATAGGAAGGTTGCATAACATTTAAACGACTGTTTTAAAACAAAAACCGTACCCCTAAAGATACGGCTTTTGTTTTAAGTTACATTAGCGACTAATTACCTTGAGTATCCAAATACATCCAGGTAGAACGTCCTGATTTAAAGTTTTGATACGGTAAATTCTCTTGGCTAATTTCCAAAATCTCACCAGTTGACGTTTGCACAAAAGCCTTAGCATCGCCGGTAGGAGGATCTCCAGTATAAAGTGACGGTGTACCGGTGAGACCAACCCCAGTTGAAGTCTTCTCCTTTATTATCTTCTTATCAACATCGATATCATCTATACCAAAAACCGACTTGGTCCATGCAGTTCCGGTCTGATAATGAACACCGTAGAGATAACCATCCCCCTCAGCCTTACAGGGAGATTCATAAGGTTGGTAAGTTGAAAATGTAACCAGTCCACCTAACAGTGTTGCCTGACTCACGTTGCGTTCTCTTGTCTCGTTCATTTCCCGATACCAACCATCGACTCCTATTATATCAGGGGAAGGCGGTGTACCATACTTCTCTCCGACTATATATTCCAGTAAATTAGGAAAAGTAGTAATTGGATCACCACTAGCATCCAAAGGACAATTACTTTGAGATAAACTTATGAAATTATCATCATAACACCAAATTTCCGGGAGGCCTGAAGTAGTATACTCCGCAGAAGCGACAAGTATCTTATCAGAACGAACCAAACCTTGATGCCCTGGAGAATTACCAGGCGCTAAAGCGTAGCTCTTGAGATCATCCTTATCGCTAACATCCCAAGATGTTACCTTTCCCCATAACATATCTTCTTGGGTTTCATAAAATCCCTTAGGCTCTTTGACACCAAAGAAATATTGCGTTTTCTTATCCGTCTTGTCCTTTGGATCAAAAAAACGACCTGAACCAAAATAAACCCAGTAATTGACACCATCGGTGCCCACTGTAGGTGCACCAGTGATGGGACGCCTGACATTCATAAACTCCTTAACCACCCACTCAGATGGCTTAGTAACAACCTGTGATTTTATTCCATTAGCATCAGTAACCTGATCTCTAGTCACCAATCGGATTATCCTGCCACCACCCCACTTATCCCATTCTGTGGTGGTACTTTCATCAAAAGTGGTATTTGGATCATCCGAATAATATTCAAAATCCTTACCCTCAACGGTACCAAAATATAGAGCATCCGCCTTATACGAATTATCTGATCCGAGATCAAAGTCCATGGTGATCAAATCCGAAACAAATGCGTAGGTAGAGGAAAACGAAATGTAACTATGTAAATCAAAAGTCCCCCCCTGCCCATTAAGATCCGAAGGTAAAACCTTAGGAATTCTGAATGGTTTCCGTGAACCGAGTAAATATTCATTATTCGTAGTGGTATCCGTGGTGAGTATTTTACCTTGGAGCCATTCTAAAGGAAGAATACCTAACTTAGCATGCAATCTATCATTTTCCGCTCTCACTGAAGAGGGACCACTTCCCATAACCAAATACCAAAGGGAAGCACCTGAGTAAGGGCCAACTTGAGTTCCCGTCACAGAGTCCCACGTAATCTTCTTACCCTTATGCATGGGAACTATAGTTGGCATAGGGGTAGTATAACCCAACGTAGAGTAATCTTCCCAGGTAGTATTTCTAGTCATTTCTCCTAATAATTCAGGTGGACCCTCTGGATCAGTTATATCAAGTATAAAATATGATGATTGCATTCTTCTATTGTCAGTAATGGTAGCAGGATCAGCACCTGTCCATTTATGAACAACATCCTGCATTTCAATGGGGGCACCACCAAAACGCATGGAACCTACCAGAATAGTGCCCCAGCCTCCGGGATGCTTCGCTGAATCACAATTAGGAGGTGTCAAAGGATCACCATTTCCATCCTTATAAATGCAATCATCCACAAAGATCTGCACATCAAACATCCTTGGAGGTGCATCCACATAATATTTATGAACGTAACTATCCTTGGTCATACTATCAAGATGAGGTAGCAAGTTATAGGGAACATAAGCCCACAATTCCTCACCCAGTTCGGCGTATGATTTACTATTGTCACAGTCCGTACCTAAATAACTTGCCGTAAAACTATTAGTTGCTGTATCAATAGTCCCACGATCCTCAGTAGGACATTTAAAAAAACCTTGGTGTTGAGAACTATAGAAGCCAGCATTCATTGCATGCATCATACCGTCATTAGCCCCAAAATATATGACATGACGACGATTATTATATTTTCCAGCAAATTTTAAATATGACCTATCCTTATACAATAAATCATAATATTCCGCTGGCTTGGCTACCAAAGTAGGGGTGGAATGAATAATATCACCCAGTCTCCATGTTATAAGGGCATTGTCTTTATTATCAAAATATCGCCTATCACGCATAACATATTTAATATCGTCTATTCCATCACCATTAGCGTCATCAGGAACACCATCATTGTCTTCATCAACCGTTTCTGTTTGATCCTTACCACGCATCCAGGATATTAATTTATCCACCTCAGCATCTGTTTGCTTATCAAAATCATACACCACCGCCTCTCGATCAGCACTAACACTAAAAGCACCCCAATCAACGGCTTCAGTAAACGGAAATACTTCATCATTGCTGTCGCCAAATTCTGTACCACTCTTGTCAACAATACCGTCATTGTCCACATCATTCCAGGTAAAGATATAACGACTTTTATTAGTAAATATCCAGTGACCATCTATATCCACAGGTCGATTGTTAACCAGTTCATTATCAGTCAAGCTGGACAACCACTTATTCGCACTCCAAATATACTCAACATTACGGATGTTCACCGAGAAATCAGGATCACAAGTTGCAGATGAGTTAGGATCAGGAGCAGGCACAAAACCCTGATAACAAGCTCTTGATTCACCAAGCGGAGCATCAAAATAAATAATAACTCTCTTATCACCAATATCTCCAGATCCATCAAGATCTTCTGTAGGATCTAGTATACCATTACCATTCAGATCTTCTCCAAGATCCAGCACCCCGTTATTATTAGTATCTTCTGAAAGATCTAATTCCCCATCAAAATCAAGGTCTTCTCCAAGATCCAATACTCCGTTATTATTCAAATCTTCGGCTGGATCTAATATCCCATCGCCATCGAGATCTTCTCCAACATCCAATATCCCATTATTATTTATATCTTCAGCTGGATCTAATGTACCATTAAAATTAAGGTCTTCGTTAGGATCTAGTATACCATTACCATTAACATCTTCTGACGGATCTAATATACCGTTACCATTAACATCTTCTGATGGTTCAATTACACCATCACCATTAACATCTTCGGCTGGATCTAATATACCGTTACCATTCTTATCCTGGGTATAAAATAGTCCGTCTTGATTTGTATCCTCAAAAAGATAACCTCCAGGTCCCAAAAAAAGTGCGTGTACATCACCAGACCATTTAAGTTTTGACTCATCAGCTCCCAAGTTTCGACCCTGTTCCGGCCAAAAAATAGCTTGATAAACAGCACCTTCACCCCCACGAGAAGAAGAAATAACCGAAGCAGCCGAACCAGCTGAAGCACGATTCATGATCTCACTAAATACGAAGGTAAGCATCCGTGCAAGTTGTTCAGCACTGTTAGCTTGTAACAAAGGAGTCGTTCCAGGCTCATAAAATCGCCCCTGTTCTGCAGCGTCTTCCATCAAAACCTTAGGATTACACTCTGGTTTAACCCCAGTTGTATCCCGCAGCGTACCTGTGCTGACGATATAAGTAGAAATATTTTGTTTTTCATCGGTATCACCGACACTCACAAATGAATTGGCGTACAATGATGACGGAATTTCTTTATAACCGTAATAGGTGAAATCATCCATAAAGGTAGAACCGTAAAGTCCGTCTTGGCAGCCTTGATCATCGACTTGATCATCATCCATTGTGTGAGAGGAAACGAAAGACGTTACCGTATCATTAACATCGGCAGTGGAAGCACCCTCGGTCAGAATCAAAATATTGTTACTCTGACACCAGTGTTGTACCGGATCCAGTGAGTTGGGAATACGTTTCCAAACTACGACGGTATCAAACTTTGGACCCACGTTATCGATTGTTCCATCACCGTCAATATCAAAATCAACTACAGTAGAAATGCCGGCACTAGTTGCGACATAACGGTAGTTAACAGTGTCTTCAGTAGCTGATGGTTTGTAAGCAAACGTAACAACATCATCAACTGCGTAAGTCGTTCCGTTACTCCAAACAGTGGAGGTTATCTCACTTTCTAGGTTAAAATCTTCAGAATCAAGTCGCATGGAACTTTTCTGAGCATAATAGCCGATGGCATTAAACATGGCCTCGGCAAGTGGAGTCCAAGCAACAGCTTTAATATCATTTATGCCATCAATGAGTTCAGTTTCATGGGAATCCTCTCCCTCGGGATCATTATCAATATAGGTGACTATTTTGCTACCATCCCTGTTACCCTCATCAGGACAATTATAGCTAATTGGATCAGTTGGGTCAGATGCATAAGTTAAACATTCAGCCTTAGCACCGTTATCGTTAAAAGTCATTAACCCGATACGCAACTTATCAGACACTGCCTGGAGTACTCCAGTAGGTGGAGTAAGGTGAAGAATATAACCCTTCATTTCGAGAAGTGGCTTGCCAATTTGACCAGCAATACCACTGTCAACCAAGATAGCCGGTGCATTCCACACCGTACCTGTAAGACCGGTGGAGTCGGAAGGGTCGATAATTTCGGGAATCTCGATAAATTTACAAAAATCACGTAGAGCCTGATCCACACAGAAATACCCGTCTTCCCCTTGAACACTATTGGCGGCATCATCATAAAGCCACCAATTCTCCAAGTCTACCGTATCAACATCACGGGTAAAATCCATAGTGGCGCTTGCCCATGTCTCAGGACATGGATCATCCTCCACAACTGGATCCTGAACATCTAAAGCATACTCATAGGTACACGTGTTACCAGTAGCCGCATTATCTGCAGAGCAATATGCGGTTACACACTGATTACGCGTACATTCACCGTAGATGCAGTCATCGTAAAACAAGAAATTATCATCAGTCCAGTGAGGTGTTATCAGTGCGCTCGCCTCACATTCCTGCTTTGGAGTATATATACCATCAACACAGGTATATACTTTATTATTCCCTTGACCAGTAATTTCCAAATCAACGCACTTCTCTATCTCAGAGCTCGCATTACATTTCCACCATTCCTTAGAGGACGGATCAAGCCACTCGTCACCTACAACATGTTTAGTATCACAAGGTACATTAACACAATCTCCATAAGCTACCTCCCAACAACGCCCGATATATCGATCTGGAGGAGTTATTCCATACTGCCCTGCACATATATAGGAATTATCCCAAGGGGTAAGATCCTCAGGTGAGATATAATCGTACACCCCTTCACATGCTTTCTTAATCGAAGATACCGAACCACCACCAGGCTGAAAATGACCGAATTTACTATAGTACCAACATTCTTGCATAGAGTGATTATAAGCCGCCTTAGAGTATCCCGCCAAGGTTTTAGGACTTCCTCCAGAAGGATACCCCATACACAATTCAGTATAGTATTTGAGCCGACCCAACCTGCTATTTTTGTACACACCGCCAAGCAATGTTGTGTCATCCGCAAGGTCATCTGTGGAATCTCCAACAAGCGTACTACCCTTCATTTCTTCTAAGGCCAACTGACAAGAATTATAGTCAAAACCAACGGCCGAGGCAGGATAAAACTCTATGTGGGTCAAATTATATAGTTCCCAGTCCACTGCGGTATCATAGGCAAGCTCTAAGGCATCACTCCTACTGGTTCCACCACTTTTCGTTCTGTACATATTACCGGAGAGATAATCATATACAATAGCCCCGGCAGCGTAATCAACATTAGGGTACCACCTACTATCATAATAATAGGTCCAAGAAACTCCTTCCACGGGAGTAACCCCGGAACTCGCCAATAAAGCAATATAAAAAACACCATTATAGAGTACTTTATCATTTATGGCATAATTTTTAGTGCCATCCCAACGATCTATAACTTCCTCTTGCGGGGGTCTAACACCAAAAGTAAGGTAATAATCTACCGTAGTATCAGCCCCTTTATAAGCAGTAATCTCCTTAACAAAACGACGATTACTACAACCTCGAGACTCCATAACCAGGCTACCATCGTTTGTTACCATGTCCAGATCTGGATTAATATCCCACTTACCACCTGTAAGAATTTTCTTTTCTATATCGAACTTAGATGCGGCAAGCCAGTTTAGAAAATTACCAGTAGCACCAAAGCGAGTTACCTGCTCCAGGTCTCCTATAATATCATTAGTATCATTAGTAGTAAGATCATCTTCGCCACCAACACAGAGAGTGCCTGGTGTCTTATATAGATATGTCACCTCAGCACTGGGACAAACAGTGGTGGGGTCAGTGGTATTGGCGACAACCTCAAATCGATTATTGCTTATATCATATTTGTAAACCAGATTAGAAACGAAATAACCGGCATATATTTCAGTGTCATCATAATCGGAAGCATGACATTCTCCAGGTGTTTCCACATAAGCAGGATCATACATACTACCGGAGTTATCTAGAACAATAAGCAAGTTAGGATCAATCGCTACTCCAAGAAAAGGCGGTTCTCCTGTACCATACCCTGGTATCCCAGTTGGAATATCAGAAAGTTTAGGATATTTCCAGTCGGTTGTATAGACATCTTCGGCAATTAACTGTTCTGTTGTTGCAAATAACAACAATAGAACCAATAAGAGGATTTGTCTTCCAATCTGCATTTCTTTATTCATTATGTTTCCTCCACGCAGTTGTAATGGCTGCGTCTCGCATAAATATAAACCAACCGTTATCATCAATTACAAAATTTATGTCAAAACAACTCATAACGCACCTGTATTTAACGAATTAAGTGATGAAGTATAATATGCTCCATATATACATCCACCACCACTACCAACGACATGACGCCACTGCGCCATTGTAGTTGCATTAATATTCGTCCCAGTGGCTCCCACATGTTTACTATATATGTAATAAGTTTTCTGAGTTCCACCAGAAGCTGCTCCACGACCCTTACCCATATAACCGGCCCCCATTTGCAAAGCACCCCCAATTATCGGTGTGCTCGTACCATTAATTGTCATAATGGTAACACTACCGTCGTCATTTCTACCATAGGGATAAACCATATCCACCGTGGAAGTACTGATATCCGGGATAACGGAATCCCCACCCTCATGCAGCCAAAGAGGGTTTGATGTATTAAACACATAGACTTTTTCTTCCCCTACAAAAGCACCAGTATTGTCAGCAGCAAGATTAAAACCGGTTGTTAGTTCACCCTTACAGGCCAATTCCTGTTCCAATACTTCTGAAGCTATATCTAATCCCGCGTCACTGCGATAAAAAGCTTGACGTTGGCGAGCATCATTTCCTGCTATATCCTGTTCAAATATAGCAGTCTGCATGGCGGCCGACCCAATAATCACTAACACACCCATTATGACCAAAGACAGAACAAGAACAAATCCTTCCTCACCACTCATCGTATCTTTCAGTTGTTTTCTCATATTCATGGTTTTAAAACTTGTTAGATTTATAATAATCAAAAACAGTATTCCTCTCCGAACCAATACCACTATGTTTCACGATAATCACTCTAAGTTGTTTAACATTAACAAGAGGAGAATCAACGGCGACATTCCAATACATTGTATATTGACCATCTTCAGCCATAAGAGAACCATCAGAATTATTAATAGCGTTCAGCCCTGCCAAGCTATTAGCATCATCATCATCCAGTAAAGGATCATCATAATCTAGCCCCAGCAAACGTTCAATCAAGTCACTGGCCCAAACCACCGAAGAAGTAATTTCCCTAGCGTTAGTATTACCACTAATAGAATTAAGTTGAAGGTTATAGAACCCAAGAAAACTAATCGTAAAAATTACTAGAGCAATCATTACTTCCATCAGAGAAAATCCGTTTTCATCCAAATAGGATATATTCACTTTCCCCACCATATCAAAGTCCTTTATTCCTGCACTGCACATTCATTGCTAATAACAAACGACGACGATTATCATTAAACGATTCAGAAGCTGTGAGACCATTCTGGTCTATATATATAAAATTCTGCGCACTCGTATGCTGGGTAATAATACCTTTGGTACGCGCTAGAATAACTACCCGCACATATCTAATTCTATCTAATGTTCCTGCTGCAGGATTATCCGTCACCGAACCATCATCCAAAATATAATAAAATAACAATCGTTCGACATCTTCAGCAACTACGTCACAGATTGTGGGCTGTATGCCTGGAGTAACTAGATCAGAATCAGTATTGTAATCGTCCCGACAAAGTTGGTTACCCTGCAAGTAATAACGAATTTGCTCACCAGGATCATCGGAGTCACCATCCGAAGAGCCGACCGCCGTACTACCTGCATCATCGGCAATATCCATAGCAAATTGTATTGATACATTGCTAGTCACCAACTCATTGCTAGAATTTTCATAAGTAAAATCTGCCGTACCGCTACTTTCTGGATCATAGCCAACCAACATCAAATCCTTACCAATAAAGCGCAGACTCATCCGCAAATTTTGCTGCATAGTAGCCATCTGATCTTGAGTAACCCAACTCTGCTGCTGAAATGTAAACGCAGAATAGATAACTGCACTGACGATAGAGCCTACCGCCAAAGCAACCATGAGTTCAAGGAGGGAAAAACCACGCTGGCCCCTAATATTGATTTTACTCATACTGAAATCCTTAACCATTATCGCCACGAGGCTCCTCCCGTCCAGACATAAAGCTGAACTAACCCTACCCTATTAGTACCTACCGCAAACACATCAGGAGAATTGAGACTACTAATATAGACATATCGCACACCATTTATTCTAGTCTGATCGCCCTCAAACCCTGTTCCATCCTGAAAAAAACCCGCCACCCCGGACGAGTATTCAACATCAGTTGTACTAGTAGTATTATTCGGTCTGGTCAAGGAAGCCCCTCGATCAAACGACACCGCAGAATCAAGTGAGATGGGATCTCCACAATCAGCAGGTGTCGCGGTCCAATCACCATTTCTGGATAAACAAACTTTATAGGTATTAGTAACGTCACTAAAAATCACTGCAATAACCATACTTTCCTTAACCGCCCGCATTTTATTGGTCTGCAGCACGTTAAAGACCTCTCTAGCGGCTGCCTTTAAGCGGTAATTGCCCCGCATACTAATAAATGACGGGTAAGAAATAGCGGAAATAATAGCAATCAAGGAAATGACAATCATCATCTCAACGAAAGTAAATCCGGCCTCGCCTGTTTCAAGTCGCATTTTTTTTGTAAACATCATAAATGATTATTCCAACACATTTTAATTATCTCATCTTTATAAACAAAATGAGTTACTAAAAGACTACAGAATTGATTAGTTACTGAATTGACTATTTTCAAATATGGATAATACGCAAATCTATATTAAGAGAATAGCTAATCCATCATTAAAAAAAAAGAGGGTTTTGGTTAATTCTCTACTTCGAATTCCCTAAACCCCTCTCTAATCGTTGGCATTAAGCTTTTTCAAGGTGTAAGTATTAACCAGCACAATTGACATATGCGATCAAGCCGGATTCACAAAGGAAAAGCTATATTTCACTGAACTGATCACACATATCCGCTGCACTGGTTAACACTTACCAAACTGATGAAATATAATTTTTCTTTTCAACCCGGCGAACGGCAACTTAAAGGTAATAAAATATTACAACTCGGTTAAACCTTCTCGAATTGCATATTTAACCAAACCTGCAACTGAACTTATATCAAGCTTTTCCATAGACTTACGCCTTCTAGCTTCAATTGCTTTGATACTTACATTAAGTCGCTGAGCAATTTCACGAGTCGCCAAGCCCTCGGCAATAAGCTGCAGAACTTCTCGTTCAGCAGTGGTAAGACTATTTTCTTTTTTATCGGTAACCAGACGATTGCGATAATCCTTAACTACAATATGGGCAACCTGGGGACTAAGATAGGTTTGATTGGCCTTAAGAGCATCCAAGGCTTGGCTGACTTCTTTAAAAGCACACTCTTTGAGGACAAAACCGGAAGCTCCTGCTTTCAAAGCGCCAGTTACAAATCGCTTATCAGAGTGCATAGATAGGATAATGATCCTACATTCTGGAAATTCTGAAACAATTTGGCTGGTAGCATCAATACCGTTCATTTCCGGCATACTCAGATCCATTATGACCACATCTGGTTTTTCCCGACGTACCACCTGAATCGCTTCCCTACCATTTTCAGCCTGACCGACAATCTCGTAACCCTGCTGTTGCTCAATCAGAGAGCAAAGACCATCCCGGATGATTTCATGGTCATCCACCACCACTATTTTAATAGGCATGGCTCATTTCTCCTAAATATTACCGTAACCCGAACCCAACAGAGCAACAGACAAATTGTGATATCTTTATTTTCATAACTCATCAAATCACTTCATGTGCACATCCAACTAACTCATACAGAGTAAGTAGTCACAGGCACCTCATCTTCATGCAGTTGCACTTGCCCGCATAGAAGGGCTATAGCGAGCAGCAGCAACTACCTAAACCTGAGGCACCTGTGACCACTTACAAACTCGCACTGTATCAAATCAGTTGGTTACGAATCCTGTGACCAGGTACATACAAAGTATGAAGTAACCAACAGCAACAGGTTACCAAATGATAATTCAGCCAACAAAAGTGTAATCTGTCTCCATTTTACTCCGAACAAAAACTCTCCACCGGTACCATTAAAACAACCTTTGCACCGCTTCCGGAGGGTGAAGTGATATCCACCTTCCCTCCCACATTTATCAATCGTTCCCTTATACTAAAAAGGCCAAAACCACCGCCTGTCCGTTTATCGTCATTCATTACCGTTAAGTCAATTCCCACTCCATTATCACTTACCTCAACATGCAACATCCGCTCCCGCATAAAGACTGTGATTACTGCAGATGAAGCTTTCCCATGCCGTACCACGTTCATTAGTAGTTCACGAATAGAACGAAAGATGAGAGCTAAAAATGATGCCGACATTGATGGAGATGAGATATCACAACACACCTCCACTTCAAGATCATGCTGAAGCTGCATCCGCTCAGCCAACCACTCCAAAGCAGCCTCCAAGCCAAGTTCATATAACACCGGCGGGCTCAACTCAAAAGTCAGCGTCCTGGTATCACGGATAGTTTGTTGTAGTAATCCCTGAACTTTAAGCATTTTTTTTCCGTTATCATCTTTCAGATCCAAGGACAGCTCCAACAAACCATCAACATACATCTTGGCCACGGAAAGAGACTGACCGATACGATCATGCAAATCCGTGGCAATTTGTCTGCGCTCACGTTCTTCAATATTCAAAAGAGAGGAGGAAAGATATCGTAATTGTTCCTGATATGTTTTTAATTCTCTTTCTCTAGTTTTCCTCTCCTCAATTTCTTCCCTGAGGAAGGTATTAGCCCGTACCAATTCCAAAGTGCGTTTATCTACCGTTTCCTCTAATTTGTTTTGGACCTCCTGAAGATCCTTTTCGATGCGTAAACGCTCCTTAATCTCGGCAACCAACTTAGCATTGGTCTCTTTGAGCACAGTTGTACGTTCCCGAATAATTTTTTCCTGATACTCCCTTATTGTTTTGGCCTGCAAAACCAACCGTCGCTGCTCTTCTTCTAATACAATATGACTATTATCTATCGGGTCGGACTCAGTACGTATCTGTCTACTAAAATTATCAATTTGCCGATTCATAGTACGCTGAAGTTGAGTCTTAGCAATTGTTATTTCATGACGATAAAGAACCAAAAAAAGAACCATCAACAAGGTACCACCGGAAACGCTTGATACCATAATATAATCTAATATCACCCCACCCTTATGGGAAAATCGTTTCTCCAATGAAACTTCAAGAAACGGATGAGGCTTAGAAATGGATCCAAAAATGGGCATACGCATCTTAAGATGACTCTCTGTCTCTTCAATATGATATCTTTCCTTAGGTAGCCCCCTTTCCTGGCTTAATCCCTGATCATATGAACCAACCACCACCCTACTTTTCAAATCAAATTGACGTGAAAAAGTATCTATTTGCTCATTGAGCCCTTTAGTGATTACAAAACCGACAACCTCCCCAGATGAGCCGAGGGAAACACAGCGCATAGTAAATGCCGATAACCCGGAACCAGACATAACCAAACCTGCACGACGCTCACTATCGTCACCCAGGCACTTTAATGACTCAACCTTTTCCTGTGAGATCTCAGCTAGAAAAATAGCAGACTGATCTAAAGACTCGGACTGACCACTCTGAAGAAGCTGAGGAGAACTGACCTTGCCATCTTTCATCACCGAGTGAAATATCGCATTTGCACCAACGTCAACTGCAGATAGCTCCCGAAGCACCTCAGCTATAGGATAGTTTCCAACAACTGTTACAAGTCCCCGGAGCTCATCATCAATAATTTCCTCCAACCTGCCGAGCTGGCCCACTGCCAACTCTCTTTCCATTTCCTGATAACCTGGTTTAAAAACCACCTTAATAATTAAATAATTAAGGGTAGTGTAGAATAACACAAGAAGAAATAGACTTATAAGAACTCGCCCTCTCACCCATGTTGATGGTAGCATCTCTTTTTGCATTGGAAATTCCTCTTAAAGAGACACGTTCCAGCGCGGCAAGACAGGGCTATAAAAAAAGGAGTAAATAGGAAATATACACCTAACTTCAAAACAATTGGACCGAAAAAACACAGCGCTTAAAATAATACAAAAAAGATTAATTAGAATACCCATAGTTAATCTTCATCATCCGGGATCATGGCCTCAAATGGAGCCTTTTCGATAGCTTTCTCATAAGCAGCCTCAGGGGTAATACGCTCATCTTTGATCAATTGCATCAAGTGTTGGTCCATTGTCTGCATCCCTAATTTAGAACCGGTTTGAATAAGCGAATTTATTTGGGAAATCTTACCATCTCGAATAATACTAGCCAACGCAGAGGTGGCTATAAGTATTTCATTGGCCGCACATCGCCCCTTACCATCTTTTGTTTTCAATAACTGCTGGGCTACAATTGCCTTAAGTGATTCAGAAAGCATTGTCCTAGTTTGAGCTTGCTGATCGGACGGAAAGGCATTAATGATTCGATCAACTGTTTTAGCGGCACTGTTGGTGTGTAGTGTACCAAAGACTAAAATTCCCAACTCCGCCGATGCCAGAGCCAAACTTATTGTGATTAAATCCCGCATCTCACCGACCAAAATAATATCAGGATTTTCACGACTTGCTACTTTTAACGCATCAGAAAAGCTTTTAGTATGACTACCCACTTCCCGTTGAGTAAATATACTCTTGTTGTTTTTATGTACAAATTCAAGAGGATCCTCAATAGTGATTATATGTTTACTGTAGTTCTTATTTATAAAATCAATAATAGCAGCCAAAGTGGTGGACTTACCTGACCCAGTTGGACCAGTTATAAGCACCAACCCACGATTAAAATGAGCTATATCGCGAACCGCATCAGGAAGATTCAACTGATCAATAGTTAATATTTCTGTGGGAATAATTCGAAATACAGCCCCTATCCCTCGATGTTGAAAAAGAAAATTACAACGAAAACGGCCCACTCCATCAAGTTCGTAGGCCATATCGAAATCCCTGTTTTCATCGATCATTTTTCTTTGAACTGGACCGAGCATTTCAAAAAGTATTTCACGATTTGACTCCGGAGTTAACACCGGATATTGTTCCATGCGCACTAACTCACCTCGCAGTCGCAACATGGGAGGAAAGCCGATAACCATATGTAGATCACTGGCTCCTCTTTCCTTCATTTCTTTAAAATATTGATCAATGATAGGCATATCACCTTCTCCATATAGAACAGATTATTTTTTTGTGGCAACCTTTTGCGGTTTTTTGAATTTTTCAAAAACTGCTTTATTTTCAGCAAAAGCCAATGCGGCGTCCAGGCTGATTTTCTCCTCCTGGTATAATTCTAAAATAGAATCATCCATAAGCTTCATTCCGGAAGAACGACCGGTCTGCATGAGCGAGGGAATCTGAAAGGTCTTATTGTCACGGACCAGATTAGCCAAAGAAAGAGTACCCAGCAAAATCTCGCAAGCCAATTCCATTTTATCCCCTTTGATTCCAGGGATTAATCGCTGAGTAATAACAGCTTTTAGAGTTTCGCCCAACATAGCCCGTATCTGATTCTGTTCCTCCGGGGAATATGAATCAATTATTTTATCAACGGTTTTATGAGCGCTGGAAGTAGCCAATGTACCAATAACCAGATGGCCGGTTTCCGAAGCAGACATGGCCAAAGAAATAGTTTCCAAATCTCGAAGTTCACCGACCACAATAACATCTGGATCCTGCCGCAAGGCCCCTTTAAGAGCATTAGCGTATGACAGTGTTTCTTTACCTAGTTGACGTTGATTTATGGCTCCTTTTTTCAAAGGGTGCACAAATTCAATAGGATCCTCTACGGTTAATACATGATGCGCTCTATTAGTATTAAGATAGTCAACCATAGCCGCCAAAGTGGTTGACTTCCCCATTCCTGTTGGGCCGGTTACCAAAATAAGGCCCTGATGATTATCAAGAGATTTTCTCACCGTATCAGGGTGCCCTAATTGCTCTAAGGTTGGAACACCAAGAGGCACAACCCGAAACACCGAACTAAAGCCCCTATTATGCATCATTGCACTACCGCGAAACCTAGCCAACCCTTCAATCTCCAGGGCAAAGTCAAGTTGCAAATTCTCGCTTAAAAGTTCTTGCTGCTCCTTAGTAAGTACTTCAAAAATACATTGCCGACTCTGTTCCGGGGTCAATTTCTGGCTTTTTAAGCGGATCAGCCTACCGGTTTTACGAAATATAAATGGCTCACCAGGTGATATATGAATATCGGAGGCATTATGCTCCACCGCCAGTTTAAATATTTTTTCTAATATAGCCATTTCGATTTCCCGTACGTTTTATATAATATTTTTCTTTTTTTCCAGGTATACTCAACAGTCCGTTGGAAGTTATATGTAGTATTAAAAAATTAATAAACATACCTAAATTTCTTTACCCCATACTAACATGCTATTATAGGGTGACGGTGGGCACAAGAAGGATTGTACATTTTTTTTTACCAATACACCGTGCCGCCTTCACCCCAAACACAAAAATGAAATTGTTACCTTAGCGTATATCATAGTACCGGAAAATAAAAATGTGGTTCTTGTTACTAAAAATTATCCATCCAATACAAATGCTCTCACTGCGCCGCAAGAAGTTTCTCACCAATACCCACAAACCAAACACTCACACAATCACTGAAACAATAGCCAAATACGCTCTTTAGCACATCGGTCAGTCAGTACCAATAATCCATGGATTCAAGCAAAAGATTAACGGAGCGCTAACTGCTACTCATCCCAATGATACAATTCTTACGTAAAACAACTAAAACCATCTTTTATATTTTCCTGGGCCTGAGCTGCGTACTCTTTTCATTCACCCTTTTTCTCAGCAGCGATCAAGCTAAAAAACTTATCATCTCAAAAAGCGATTCATTATTAGAGAGCACTTTAGATTACAGCTCACTTCAACTTACCTGGACGCCCTTACCACACTTAACAATATATAATCTACAGGTAGAGAATGAGTCCCTGAAATTCAAATCTTCTCTCCTATCATTTGATCCCGACCCAAGGGCTCTTTTCACAGAGCACTTCCCGGTAAACGCCCTAAAAATCACCAACCCTAACCTCGTTATTCATCGTTCTCTAATCCCAAAAAACACTCGACAACCAGAACTCAATGATCAGCTCACATATCCAAAAACACTGTTAATCTCTCTGATTAATTCTGATTTAAATTTATTAATCACCAACGGCCAAGTTACACTTACTTCCCATAATGCACCTTCTTATCTCCTAACCGACATAAATCTATCTCAGCAATCAAAGCACAAGGAAATATTAAGAAACTTTTCAGCTTTATTACCCAAATTTGGTCTTATAAAATATACAGGTCATACACAATCAGCCAACCGTGAGTTTAACTCAACCATACATTTTCAATCCATCCCTCTCTCTTCCATTCCATCCACTGCTACTATTCAGGAACTTGAGAGGCTTAAGGGCAAAATAGACCTTAAACTAAATATTCATACAACAATGGCTGCCGTAAATAAACTCCTGAACCAAGCATCCCTCTCTGAAGGGCAACACCTTACGCCTTCTCAAACATCGATTATTGCCGACGGGGACCTCACCATCTCTCACCTTATTAGTCCTATAGAAACTGATAGAGATGAAAATTTTCATATAATTGGCGATTTTTCCCTGAAACACAACGGCAATGAATTTCTCGCTGCACTCACCGGACATAATATCTCATTAGATAATGTCCGGAATTTTGCCGCCCCATTTCAATCTATTTCCCCAACCCTAGATACCATATCCAACATCGTTAGGGGGGGGACTGTCTCAACAGTCACCCTTTCCACACGCAGAAAACATTTTAAAAACATTTTAAAAACAAACAAATGGCAGATAGAAGGAAAAGTCACCAATGGTCGACTCCACATCCCTTACCCCAAGATGGATCTTAATCAGGTAAACGGTACCTTTTCATTGGAGGACAACACCCTGCGGGTACGTGAAGCCACAGCCTTTTTCCAAGAAACATCCGGCACCAACTGCTACCTTGACATGGGATTTGGTTTGAATTCAGATATTTTTCATCTATCAATCGATTTGAATGCCAACCTCTCAACGCTCCCGGCCATCCTTCATCAAGTTTTACCTCATGGGGAAGTACGAAACACGTTTCATAAACTAAAAAGTTTACGAGGGACGGCAACCGGTAGCCTTGTCGTTGAACATAAGGATTCCCACTTCAACACCAAGGTTGATGTATCGCAATTTCAACTCACCGGACGCCATGGCGAACTACCCTACC
>JAOTSI010000216.1 GCA_029865005.1 Desulfobulbaceae bacterium | reverse complement strand
TCCTATAATAAATTTTTCCTCTATCATCTCCTCAGGCCTGCCCCAATACCTTGCCGAATCCCCAATTTCATACCGATTGATCCAAAAGCTCAGGTTGAACCTTTTCTATAAACCCTACTACATACATAGTTACAATTCCTTCAATTATCATATTAGGTAAATGAAAAATAATTATCACAGGGGCCATGGCAAGAAAGGATTTATCACTGGCAACCATCGCCAATACCAACAAAATAGCCGTTAATAAAACAGCTATAAAACCAACAAAGAACGTAATAATTTTCTTTATTTTACCTGGTTTCTTTAACTGGTTACGAAACAGCAAATAAACAACCACAGCTGGCACCGCCATAACCACACCATTAACCCCAAGCACTGTTATCCCGCCATGCTGCATAATGAGAGCAGAGAGCATTAATGCAACAACAATAGCAGGAAAAGCGGCCCAGCCTAAAATAATTCCAACTAGCCCATTAAGCAAAAGATGAAGCGAAACAGCAGGTGCAACCGGCACATGAATCAATGAGGATACGAAAAATGACGATGCCAGCAAGGCGGTGACTATAATTTTCTTCTGAGTTAATCTCGTTAAACCAACGGCGACCCCTGAAACGGTAATAAGTCCGCCTCCGATTAAAACCGGCAGGGATGCCACACCTTCCGTGATATGCATATTTTCCTCACACCATCCAACCTATTAATCTAACAGTAATTATTAAAACAAATATGTTTAATAACAGCACCATTCATTTAAAAATAAAGATTGAACAATACTCCATGTAAAGCATACCGGAAAGAAAGAACTAGAGGACATTAGGGTTACAAGTTTTAAAAAACCGCTAACTACATAACTATGAGAATATTTTAGATGATAAAATTATAAAAAATATTATTTCACAAGAGCATACCTGAAGTTTCCTGATTAAGATTTTGCGCAATTACAATATTTGTGACCTATCCTGCTGAAAGCTAAACTGTTCTGTTACAGTTTAGATTCTGACGAATACTTAAAAATTCGCCATATTTGAACACCCGGCCAATAGGGAATTAGCCAATACATGGAAGCTTCAGCATCATAGCACTAAATAACAATATACTTTTTAGTACAAAATCAATACTGGTATTGGCAAGGAAACATGCTCGGCAAAATTCATCAGAGTCCCCCAAGTCACGAAGACATTTCAATACAAAATGTCTTCGTGAACCAAACAAGTATTGCATGAAACATTAATTACTCATGTACATGATCATGAGACCCATGTTCCTGGGAATGATCATGTTGATGATCTCCATGTTCGTCCCCATGGTCATGCAAATGACCATCTCCCCTCGCATGATCATGATCGTGATCATGGGCGTGACCATGTTGGTGATTATGGGCAGCATGTTCATGATCATGGCTGTGTGCTTTATCATCACCATGGATATGCTCATGGGAATGATCATGTTGATGGTCATGTTGATGGTCATGTTCGTGCGGATGTTTTCCTTCCATTATTTCACCTCGTATCTAAGTTAGGAATAATTTAATTAAATACCTGAATACCAATTTCTTGCAAGATGGGTGATTCACCTCCACTTATACTTGAAAGAATATTGCCAGGCAACTATTTCCTTACAAATATGTCCTTATCTTACAACATGATAGCATGAACAGTACCACTATGATATCACTTGTTGATGCAATTACCTCTATCTATAAATTAACATCTAATGAATAATTCTTTAATTTAAATAAACATACAGACACTAAATCTGTTTAAAAATATAGATGGCAATAATTAATACCACCTCATTGCCCATCAATAAAATATTACAGGCGGAAAATGCTACCCTGGTATCAAATATCATACCACCTTGTGATTATTAAAATTAATTCTCTTTTTTCTAGACTAAATCATTGCACTGCTATACAAATAGATTATATTATACTTACACAAGATTCTGACTATTCAACATATTGTTATTAGTAAATCACAATCAACAATCCGGAAAAATATACTAAATAAATATTAATCATTTTTTTTGTTTTCAAGAAGTCAACAGTAGTTTACCCCAACTGGATAATATTTCTACTTGGGCAAGACTGAAAACAAAAAAATAACCAATTAAGATTATATTATAAATTTTTCTGAGATCCGTAGAGTCGTGGAAAATGATAAATATACCAACATAATAAAGAATTCTTAGCCGTCTTCTTTGTCAAAACAATAGACACACAGCATGATGATGTATCATGTTACGTTAAAAGCGGTTAAAAAAACTTGTAATATTGAGCATTTTTTCATTTCCACTATCCTTATAACCTCCAACTAAAATGAGGAACATCATGGGGCACGAACAATTTCTCTATTACTTAGGTGCACTCGGCCTCGGAGCCTTACACGCCTTTGAGCCAGGACACGGCAAAACTTTAATCGCCTCATACATGATAGGCACTAGAGGAAGAGCAGTTGATGGAATCTTGCTGGGCTTTATTGTCACATTTACCCACACTTTTAGCGTGATAATCCTAGGCCTCGTAGCCAAGTTACTATCTACAAGTTTCACTGACCAACAACTGCATGGCTGGCTTGGACTCTTTTCTTCCCTACTGATAATCACTGTCGGCATCTGGATGCTCAGACAAAGGCTAAGTGGAGATTCAGCAGGTCACTCCCATTTTCATATATTTGACAAAGGTCATGATCACTGTCACGATCATACTCATAGTCACGAAGCACACGAAAAGCTGACTAATGTTCACAAAAACGAAGTTACCGACGACCATAGTCATGACCATGACCATCATACACACCAACATTCAGAATCCCGCAATACCCACAGTCACGAACACGGACAAGAAAAAAACAAACATACCCATCGCCATAAAGCTCACACCCATGATCATGACCAAAACCATTCTCACAAGCACCAATCCACCCAAAATATCACAAACAATAAAGAGGTCGGACGGAGCAAATGGGATATTCTTTTCCTCGGAATCTCCGGCGGACTAGTACCCTGCCCGGCAGCTATCGCCGCTCTACTTATGGCCATCGCAGCCGGACAAATTGCTAAGGGTTTTACCATGGCAATCCTTTTCAGCGTAGGCTTGGGACTAGTAATGATGTCCATCGGAGTTTTCTTATCTTACGCTAGCAACCTCACAAAAAAGCTTGACACTAGCCCTAAATTCACCAATGCCATGGGCTTAATAAGCGCATCTGTAATTACTATTCTTGGTACAGTCACCCTCTACCACGCCATATTATCACTTACTGCGTCAGCATAAAAACTTAGCCCATTCCCTTTCTTGAACGAGCCGGATCCCTAGACGCCGACTCGTTCATTTTTTTTACCATCCTATCACTCCCTACCCCCAATAGTTTCCATCCTCAAATCTCTTTAATTATTCTAATCAACCTATAATTTACCATTAAGACTTTTCTGTTATTTACCGAAACATAATACATAGAGTTGAATCTGGATCACTAAGCCCAGAGAATCATCTCATTTCAATCTACAACCTAACAGAGGATACACCTCATACTGATAACTGCTAATATTAAAAAATAACACACGCTCTTCCAAAAGGAGCAATCATACCTATAACAAATTGGAAAAACGATGGTATCAGGGAAATACTCGGCCCTATCAGGGGCAGTAGCCAGAGAACAAGCCATGTCCAATATTGCCAACAACATGGCAAACCTCTCCACAGTTGGCTTTAAAAAAGACACCCTTAGCTTTGAATCCATGCTAAACGGGGCAAGACAGATACAAGGAACAAAAGGTATTAATTACAACAGAATAAACACCATAACAACGGACTTTAGCCAGGGTCCCTTAAAAGTTACCGAAAATCTGCTAGACCTTGCCTTGGATGGCAAAGGATTTTTCAAAGTAAACGGCCCCGACGAAGTCTACTACACCAGACAAGGCGACTTTAAACTCGACGCCGAGGGCACACTCACCACCCAAAGTGGTCATGCTGTCCTGGGTACCGGGGGGCAACCAATCACCCTAACCGGACTTACCGAACCAATTAGCGTTGACGATAACGGCAATATATCAGTAGGAGGTTTCCCCCAAGCACAATTGGGTATTTTTGACTTTGCCGACCCTTCAAAATTAAAAAAAGTAGGATCCACTCTTTTCCAAACAGATCAGGATAATCCGGAGATTGCAACTGAAGACACCAGGATTATCCAAGGAAGCCTTGAAGTATCCAACGTCAACATGATGGAAGAAATGGTTCTCATGATCAATACAAACAGAAAACATGAAGCATACCACAAGGTTTTAAAAAGTTATTCCAAGCTATCCGACAAGCTAAGCGAGCTCGGCGGTGTGAGCTAGTTACAAAACCTGTAGACAGATACAGTTAATCGAATTTATCACACCCTCTCTTTTGACAAGGAGCAATATATCATGATCCGTTCATTATGGACCGCTACCTCCGGCATGGGAGCTCAAAATCTCAATATGGATGTTATCGCCAATAACCTAGCAAATGTTTCCACCACTGGATTCAAAAAAGCTCGAGCCGATTTCGAAGACCTGCTTTATCAAGCCATTAAGGTTCCCGGTAGCCCTACCTCTGAGGAAACTGTTTCACCCACCGGTATACAGGTAGGACTCGGGGTCAAAACAGCAGCAGTCCAAAAAATCTTTTCGGTAGGTGACCTCATCCATACCGGTAACGAACTTGATGTTGCCATCGAAGGCGACGGCTTCTTTCTAGTGGATATGCCCAATGGAAATATAGCCTATACTAGAGCAGGCAACTTAAAACGTGACGGCGACGGAAGAATTACCACCTCGGATGGCTACCCTCTGAACCCAGAAATAACCATTCCTGAAAACGCTCGCCGAGTAGCCATCGGCGAATCCGGTATTGTCAGTGCCACCTTGGGTGATGACACCGAGGCCACAGTGCTTGGCAATCTTGATTTAGCCACCTTTGTAAACGACTCCGGCCTACTTGCCGTAGGCAGAAACCTTTTCCGCGAGACCGGTTCATCTGGAGCAGCGTCCATAGGCACTCCTGGAATAGATGGATACGGCACCCTTCTACAAACATATATGGAAAGTTCGAATGTTAACATGGCCGAGGAGATGGCCAATATGATCACCACTCAAAGAGCCTTTGAAATCAATTCCAAGGCTATTTCCACCTCAGATGAAATGATGCAGACCACAGTTAATCTGGTGTAACCAAATCATGACAAAACTATTTACAATACTCTTCATCATACTAGGGCTATTTTATTCAGGCCCTTGCAATGCAGAGACATCCTTACACATCTCTTTTCACCAAAATAGCGAAATAACTGATAATGTAATTTACCTAGGGGATATAGCAGAAATCATACCCAAAGGGGAAGCCGCCACCCGTCTCGGCAGACTGGAGGTCACTCTTGCTCCCCGACCAGGAAATAGTAAAAATTTGTTCACCAAACCGATCATCAGCCGCCTAATTAATCACACTTCAGCACCTGTAGATATTTCTGATAATACACCAGAACAGATATCTATTAGCCGCCAAGGAACGATCATCACAGGAGATCAACTCAAAAGTTTACTTGCTGCATTTCTTCAAGACCATCTGAGAGAGCTACCCCCTGCACAAGTCCGCATCATCTCCTTTAAACCACCAAAAGATTTTATCCTTCCCACAGGAAAACTTAGGGTTGAAATACTCCCTTCTCAAGGTGATATTATTACTAGCTCCAGCTTCAATTATATTTTTTCAATTAATGGATCAACGGTGAAAAACCTATCCGTTCCCACCAAATTAGAAGCAGTAGGACAAGTTGCAGTAGCGGCAACGACAATCCGCAAAGGCGACCTTATACGACCAGAACAGATCACCACCAGCACCCATAACCTGGCAAGACTTCGAGGTCCTCTACCTGACCTCGGCACCCTTATAGGAATGCGAGCAAAAAAAACTATTTCTCGCGGCAGGGTAATTGAAACACGGTGGGTAGAAACGCCACCCCTGATCAACAAGGGAAGACCGGTCAAAATTATGGCAGTAAAAGGAGCTATTTTTCTCTCTACCCTCGGGGTAGCATTAAGCGACGGCAGAATGGGAGAGATGATTAGGGTCGAAAATCTGAAAACCAACAAACTTCTTTTCTGTCGAGTTACCTCGTCGAACACTGTCAGGGTGGAATTTTAATTATGAAAACGGTAAGGTTTATAAAATTATATTTATTTTATGTAATATCTTTGTGGTTTTTACTTCTCCACACTGGATGCACCGAGCATCAACCCAAAATTGTCACCCTACCTGAGCCCCTGGAGCCAACCATCACCACACCAGGAAGACCTCAATCACCTGGATCATTATGGAACGATAATAGTAGCGAGCTATTTACCGACATAAAAGCACGTACTATCGGCGATATTGTTACCGTTACCATATCAGAAAAGGCAAGCGCCTCCAAGGCAGCAACCACTGAAACTGATCGGGACACCTCAATATCAGCAGGTATCCCCTCTTTCTTCGGAATTGAAGAAACCCTAGAAAACAGAAGCCGAAGTACCATGTCCAGCCTAGTCAACGCTAGCCTGAACAACCAATTCTCGGGTTCTGGTCGCACCACCAGAGAAGAAAACCTGGTGGCTACCCTCACAACCCAAGTTACCGGGGTTTATCCCAATGGAAATATGAAAATAAGAGGCGGCAAATCAGTCATCGTCAACAATGAAGAACAGATAATATACCTCACCGGAATTGTACGCCCCAAAGACGTTAACGCTGACAACACAGTGGACTCAAAATTCATTCTAAATGCCCAAATAGCCTATACCGGTAAGGGTGCAATCTCTGACAAGCAAAAACCTGGCTGGATGATGCGCATACTAGATAATGTTTGGCCTTTTTAGTTTAATCCACCATACATAAGGTTTATCATGAACCGTAACAAAATTTCACTCCTCACGCTGACAATAACAACCCTTGTTTCATTTATCAGTTTTTGTCCACCTTCAGGTTTTGCCTCAAGAATAAAAGATATTGTTAACATTCAAGGAGTACGTAATAACCAACTCATGGGCTACGGCTTAGTCATCGGGCTAAACGGTACCGGGGACGACGTAAAAAAATCCCTTTTTACCCGCCAATCCCTAATTAACATGGTTGAACGGCTGGGCATCGGCATTGATCCTGCAAATTACAATCAGCTCAAAACCAAAAATATCGCCTCCGTAATGGTTACCGCAAATTTACCACCTTTTGCCCGACCAGGCTCAAATATCGACATAACCGTTTCCTCCATTGGCGATGCATCTAGCCTAGTGGGAGGCTCCCTGCTTATGACCAGCCTAAAAGGACCCGATGGCAAGATATATGCGGTCGCCCAAGGAGCTGTAACAGTGGGAGCCATTTCCTTTGGAGGCAAATCCGCTAAAGTACAAAAAAACCACCCCACAGTGGGACGCATATCTAACGGAGCCACCATAGAACGTCAGGTGGAATTCTTCCTACCCAGTAAAGGTAAACTTATCTTTCAACTCAAAGATGCAGATTTCACCACTTCAGCA
>JAOTSI010000215.1 GCA_029865005.1 Desulfobulbaceae bacterium | reverse complement strand
TGACCATCACCAAAACAGATAAAACTCATGAGACAACAAAGAGATAGCAGTAACTTTTTTTTGAATAACTTCATGGAAAGATCCTTTGCAAGATAAAGGCCCAATGAACATATAATGATATATTAAAAGTTTAATCGATCAAATTTTCCTTCAATTAATTTTACCACCTGCCATCACCATTGTCAAAATCCCTATGGGCAACAACAGTTTTCGCGAGAACGACTATAAAACTGACTATTGAGCAAAATAAGATTAAACGCTCTTAGGAACTAACTAGAACATCTTGCAACCTACCGCTTTCCGATAGATCCAGAGATAAACAATATCCCTCATGAACCACAAGAATCGATATACCCACCCCACCGAATTGATTCATTTACTTTTGACGTGTAAATCAATCTGTTGAAATGGGATTTCTATATTTTCCTCATTAAAGGTACGGTAGGTGGTTTTGAGCAGTTGATGGGTGACCAACCCCTTGAGGCTGGGATCTTCCACCCAGCAGAGAAGTTCAAAATCCAATGATGAGGAGCCGAAAGCACGCATTCTTACTCTGGCTGCCGGATTGGGTGCCACCTGGGAGTTAGCATTTGCGATCTTGAGCAATAGATTCTCCACCTGCTCCACATCACTGCCGTAGGCTACTCCGATCGGTATCCTGATTCGAAAACGTGGTTGCGGTGCACTTTCATTAATTATTTTAGTCGTGGACATAATAGAATTTGGGATGGTGATCATCACATCATCTCTAGTCATCACCCTGGTGGATCTCATACCGATATCCACCACCTCCCCTCGCTCACCACTTTCCAATATTATATAGTCGCCCGTTTTATAGGTACGATCCATAAACATGCTGATACCGCCAAAAAAATTGGCCAGAGTATCCTTTGCTGCAAGGGCAATGGCGATACCGGCAATACCGGCCGATGCGAAAAAAGGCGTTAAATTAAGATTCCAAACATTGAGCACCCAAAAGAGCCCTAGAATAATTAGGATCACTCGAATGAGCTTTTTGACAAGACTGAAATGGTGATCACTCAGCTTATTACGTGCCACTATCTCCAGCATGCGTTGAGTAACCAGGAGTTCGACTCCTTTAACCATTGCCGCCAACCAAATCAAAATGATAGTACTCTTGGTCAGAGCTGGCGCGATAATACTCCATGGTTCCGGTAATGGCCCAATAATAAGGGCATGGAGCAAACCGAAGCAGAAAACGGTCCAAAATATGGGAGCATGGATTAGATTGATGAATCTATTTTCTGACGGAGTATCGCTATGTTTATTCAAACGACTAACGAGTGAACTAATCATAATATCAGTTAGTTTTGCCAGCACAATATACATAAGTATAGTAACGAACTGACGAAATGGAATATTATGCAAATAAAAAGCATAGAATCCTGAAAAGATATTATTTTCCATGAGTATGTCCTTATGGGATATCGGTCAATGGTATGTGGTCACAGACAGCTCATCTTCATGCGTTTGCCCCTATTCACATAGGTAGAAAAGCTATGCGGAACAGCGGCAACTGCATAGAGAAATATTTCATCACAATTTGCCTGTATGGAATTGTAATTCTTCCTTGAAATATTTGCTAGTAAGACTTGAAGCTTCACTTGGACCAATTATAAAGTTGCCTGTTTATAACTTCGATCTACAATGAAAAATCATATATTTTCTTTTAGGGATACACCCTTCAGGATTAGCCTGACGGATATACACTTTAGCCGGCTGGGTCAAGTGGTGGAACTGGAAAAGATTGTTTAAATGATAATGATAGTGTCTGTCATCTTAGTCAATTGCTACCCTTAGATCCCCCTTGAGGCAGCAAAGGTGGTAGGGTGCGTTTTACGCACCATTAAAAAGCCCGGCCCGCACCGTACGCACCATTATCACTCATTTTCGTTTATCCATAAGGTTCGAAAACGGTGCATAAAATGCACCCTACCCAGCTGGAAACAAGCGGCAAACAAGAACGATCTATGGAGCTGCTTGTGGAATCGCTACTTATGGTATCATCCCCCTGCCAGGAGGAAATCACGTATCAATAACCGTGTAAAATCGGTTGGTTTGCCCCTTAGCCTGACGGCTATGGAATTACCCCCTGCAGTTAGGGTAAAAAGGTTGCCCTTGGCTAATCCAACATCTTCCTCCTTAAGAACGCGGAAAAAAATCACTATTCGATTGACTTTACTTACCTCCATGATCCACAATATACAAATATAGAGATATGTAAATAGCATGAATATACATGCAAATTCAAGCATAGCTCTTTTAACTATAATCATTTGGGAGGGAAGACATTATGCTGAATTTTGTTATTGACCGGGAAAAATGCACGAAATGTGGAGATTGCATTAAAGACTGTCCTGTTGAAATAATAAAGTTGTCGGCCGAATACCCATTTATTAACGATAACGACGAAGACAACTGTATTAAATGCCAACACTGCTTTACCATTTGCGAGCCTGGAGCAATAAGCATCTTGGGCCTTAAACCCGATGACAGCATCCCCTTAAAAGATCATTTACCAAATGGCGAGCAGATGGAGTGTCTCATTAAGGGTCGTCGCTCAGTTCGACACTACAAAGATGAACCTGTTGACTCCGCTGTTATCACACATCTTCTTAAAATAGTCGCCAGTGGTCCCGTCAACATGAACAAACAATTGTTATTTACCGTGGTCGAAGATCAAGAGACCATGCAAAAGGTTCGTCATGATACCATGAAAGGAATCAAGGAGGCCTTAGTAACAAGTAACCTACCTTCCGGTTCGGAATTTTTCTCTAGTATCTTAGACAAATGGGATGATGGCAAAGACATTGTTTTTCGACATGCACCCCACCTTCTTATA
Source organism: Desulfobulbaceae bacterium (assembly GCA_029865005.1). Lineage (GTDB taxonomy): Bacteria > Desulfobacterota > Desulfobulbia > Desulfobulbales > Desulfobulbaceae > JAOTSI01. The sequence goes on along the minus strand of JAOTSI010000215.1, from coordinate 4,688 downwards.
GTTTCCTCTCCAACTGATGGGCCCTCCCCCGAAGCAGATGCAATTATAGCTCTGAGCTACTTTGAGCTTCTAGCCCAAAGTTATGGCATAGGAACGCAATGGAGTAATTTAGCAGACTGGGCAATAGCCACTATTCTTCCTGATCTAAAAAGCAGATTAAACATACCTGAATCATATACCACTGGCTACATGATGCTCTTCGGTAAACCCGCTGTAAAATATCATCGCACGGTTCAACGAAGTGATGCGAACATTTCTCGTGTTGTTTGGAACGATTAACAAATAGCGTCTCTATGCCCAAAACATAATAACATCTTGATTTAATAACGATACACAGCGAGACTAAAACTCATGCACTAATCTTGAAACGTTCTTTTATTTTAAGATATGAAACCAATGTTTCCTTACGTTCTGATGGAGTCAGAAAGGATTCTAGTTTGGTCTGTAGGATGACGGGATTAATTTCGGAATCAATGGAGATTACCCCCTCCATAATGATTTTTTGGAGTAGTAACTCATGATTGGTCTTTTCTCTTAAGAAGGCAGCAAAGGGAAGAAAAAACAAATTTGAAAATATAATACCGTATAATGTGGAAGTTAAGGCAATGGGGATGGCTTTAAGGATGATTGATGTATCACCAATTCCGCCAAGCATGGAGATAAGTCCAACAACACTGCCCGTGATGCCAAATGCTGGGAAAAAATCGGCAATAGTACGAATAATTCGCTCTGAATCTTCCCTTCTCAATTTAAAAAAATACATTTCAGTATTTAAGATATCTCTAATCTGATCCCCCCTATAACCATCTACTAAACACCCAATTGCTCTTCTGAGAAAAAGTATGGTGGTTTCATTTTCATCTTCCTGCAATGAGATGATCCCTTGAATCCTTGATTTAATAGAGAGATCAATCAAGATTTCTATGATTTCAGTTTCTTCCTTTATTTTAACACGGTAAGCGGAACGTAGGACTTTGAAGACAATAGCCAGTTGCTCGATTTTAAAACTAAGCAAGGTTGCAGCAATGGTACCGCTAAGAACTATAAGTAAACCAGAAATATTGAAATATAGACTTAGATTACCATTAATGGTGAAACCCAAACAAAAAAGGCAGATAAAGGCTAATATTCCGAACATATTTTTTCTTTTCATATTAATATATCAACTAAAACATATTATTAGATGTTGCCTTAATTACAGGAGGCAACCGCTTGGAGATAATAATCTCTACTCGTCTGTTTTTTGCTCGATTAATAACATTAGTATTAGGGATTCGAGGACGATTTGCCCCATAGCCGCTGACAATAAACTGATTAGACTTCATTCCCATTTCTTCAATAAGAAATCTGGCCACCCGTGTGGCCCTGACCACTGACAACTCCCAATTAGTGGCATACAATGTAGAGTGCATGGGCTGATTATCAGTATGACCAATGACATTAATCATATATGGTGTATCTTTGATAATTTTCGCTATTTTTCTTAATGATTCCCTAGCGTCTCTAGAAAGATCTGCCTGGCCGGTGGAAAATAATAGGTCACCAGTAAGAATGATACGCATGGTGGTATCTGGTACCAAATCCACTGATGCAAAATCACTAAGTTTATTTACATACAGAGCCTCTTGACTATTATCATAAATACGCTTAAATCTATCTTCTACTTCTTCAGCAAGGGAAGTCTCTTCTTCAACAGAAATAATAGTAGCTGGCTTGATAATATCTTCTATGGAGGAAAGAATTTGAATACTTTTTTCCCTAGAAGAGTCCTCATTTATGGATTTATCAGGCTTCAACAGTTCCGCTTTTTCTTGCGTAGTTTCCTGTTTTATCTCAGGCTCTTCTGGTTGATTAACTAGGGGAGCCTTTTCCTGAAATACCTTATCAAGGTCAGTGCCACCCATTGTGACTATTTCAACTTTTTTAATAGTCCCTGCAGTGATGAGAGGAGCCTTATTTTTTAAAGGTGTGAGAGGAACAATGAGGTCCATTTCACTCTCTACTTCCAAGGCTTCAGTGGTACTACCTCCTATAATTTCCGGTGAATTATTGACCAAAAATTCCTCATGGGCTACCTGATACACAAACAGAGAAAGAAAAAGAACAAACATGGTCATCATGAGGTCTGACCAGAGTACTGACCAGTGAGTGGCTTTCGACATTCGTGAACGATTAAAGGAATCTTCAATAACAAAACTATTTTCATAAAAGCAATTTTCTAGGGATGGGGAGACATGCCTCTTACCAACAACTTGGTTGTCAAATGAGATATCTGAAGAAGTTGACATCTTTTCCGACAATAAACTGGAATGATCTGAAGATTCAGTTTGTTGGTTCATACATCCAAGGAAATTTTATTTTTTATATATCGATGTTATCCTCTATTTTATATCGGAAGTATATATGCAAATCAAAAGGAAATATTTACAAAAACCACAGGACAGAACTGGCAGAAGGCTTTTAGGAACTCGAAAAAAATAAATTATAAAATCTTACTTCCTTTTTTTCCAAGTTCCTTAATGCCCTTTTTCATAACTCCAACATATTTCTCTTCGATCTTCCTGTTTTTCATAAACAAATGTTATCTACTCGCTAACACTGAATGTAAACGTTCTGGGTCGGTTATCGGCTCATTACAAGTAAAATCCCGGCACACATAGGCAGTTGCCCGCCCATCAGTTGGTTTCAGCTCTGCTATAAATGGTTGAAACTCACTTAATCGTTGTTGATTTTCAGCCCCATCGGCAAGCAATACGATCAAATCAGGCTGAAATGATGAAAATACGGTAGCCATCATCTCTCTGGTATCCTCAGCATCCCGATCCCCGGCAATTATCACTTGGGAATGGGTACCGTGCAGCTGCTCATAGGAGCAAAGCATCTGTAATAACATTGAGGGATAACTATTTAGGGTATTGGAAAAATACTCCACCGTCCGAGTTGCCTTATCTCGCCACCGGACATCCCCCGTAATCGCCGATAATTTCAACAAATTACTCACTGCCACGGAATTGGCTGCGGGCTCTGCCCCGTCATGGTCACCCTTTAAACGAATGAGGACATCACTGTCCGGGGCCACTCCAAAGAAGCCGAATTGCATATCATCCCAGAATAACTTGTTTTGGGTTTCACTCAAGGTCAAGGCCCAGTCCAACCACTTAACATCTTGGGTCACAAAATAGAGCTCCAAAAGCCCGGCAATCAAAAACACGTAATCATCAAGCTGCCCATCCACACCGACACTTCCTTCACGGTAACGACGCCATAACCTTTTACTGGCCTGATCATAAAGATTATTCCATATAAAATCAGCGCAATCTTCCGCCGCTTGAAGCAAGGACGTATCTGAAAAAATGGCGGCTGCCTTGGTAAAGGCCCGGAGAACCAACCCGTTCCAGGCTGTAATTATCTTATCATCCAAATGGGGACGGACTCGCTCTAAACGTTTCTTATATAGAAGCTTTCTTGAATCTGCTAAAATAGCGGTAGATTCTTGCAGATCAAGATTTAACTTCTCTGCCGCCCTCTCCTCATTATGAACAAGAGATAAAATATTTTTGCCGCGAAATTCATCAAGGGTATCATTAGCTACATTTCCTTCAAACTCAACACCGTAACAATAACAAAATACATTGGCCGCCTTTGTACCGATAGCTTTGACGATTTCCTCCTCGGTCCACACATAATAGGCCCCTTCACTCTTCTCACCAGAACCATGCGGATCTATGCTATCTGCATCCTCTGCTGAATAAACTCCCCCTTCTGGATGGCGCATGTCGCGAAGCATATAATCCAAGGTCTGCCGTGCTGTTTGAGAGAACGCTTCATCCTTACCCACCAGATATGCATCGAGGTATACACAAACAAGTAAGCTTTGGTCATAAATCATTTTTTCAAAATGAGGCAAGAACCAACGGGAATCCACGGAGTAACGATGAAACCCTCCGCCGAGATGATCAAACATTCCCCCCGCCCCCATGGACATTAAGGTTGTAAAAACCATATCTAGCGCTTGTTTCTCGCCTGCATGATACCAATAATTCAATAAAAAATTTAGATTACCGGGTGAAGGAAACTTAGGAGCCTTGCCAAATCCACCATATTTCGCATCAAAATCCTTGACTAGTTGCGCATAAGCCTTGCTGCTAAGCTCTTCTTCAAGTTTTTCATTCTCTTTCCCCGATGCCTCTTCTAGGGCTTGCATAACTGCTCCGGCAGTTGTTTTCAGCTCCCCATGTTTCTTCCCCCATGCTCTATGGATGGCAGTAATAATTTCAGCAAAGCCTGGACGACCACCAGTGGCTCTGGGAGGGAAATATGTACCCCCGTAGAAAGGACGGCCGTCGGGGCATAAAAAAACCGACATGGGCCAACCTCCCCCGCCGGTTAATAAACGGACAGCCGTCATATAGAGCTGATCAATATCGGGTCGCTCTTCTCTATCAACTTTAATGGAAACAAACCAACGATTAAGCAAAGCAGCGATCTGTTCGTTTTCAAAACTTTCCCGCGCCATCACATGACACCAATGGCAGGTGGAATATCCCACCGAGAGGAAAATGGGTTTATCCTCTTTTTGGGCCTTTTCAAAAGCTTCATCGGACCAGGGATACCACGCAACAGGATTATGCGCGTGCTGAAGGAGATAAGGACTTTTTTCGTTTACAAGCCCATTGACCTTGTTCTTC
>JAOTSI010000214.1 GCA_029865005.1 Desulfobulbaceae bacterium | reverse complement strand
GTAATCAACACTCTGCCCCTTGAGTACATCAGGTGAAGCGATGGGGGGAATATCGCTGTCAATGAAGAAGCGCTGCCCCTGTTTTCGGGTGTCCTTGTCCACTATCAACAACTTGTTTGTTTTAAGACCTATGCCTTCCGCCATGGTTAAAAATCTTAAACTCGAAGACCCTGCACCCCATAATGCTAGTGAGGCATTCTCTGAGTTAACTTTTTCTATTATACTTCTTAGTTTATTGATATTCTCCTCATGGCGCTGGGTAAATTCAGAAGCAAGAGCCAGCAGATGATCCTTTTCGTCACCGAACCGATGGGTAGGAATATTTTCCTCTTGTTTGCATATGGTAATAAGATCCTTGGTTTCGGAGAACATCTCGGTAACGCTTATGCCGTGGGATTCAAGACATTTTCTCAATGATACCGTGGTGAAGACAGATAAATGTTCAGGATGAAATGGGTCGAGCAAGCCCTTGCTTAAGTAAAAATTAGCATTAGGTGTTTCAAAACAGAGGTAAGACGTTTTTTTCGCTACATCAGTTATATTAGCAAGGAATTCAGGGAGAGCCTCGATATGCTCAATCACATGCCTGTTGAAAACAACATCAAAGTTGTCCGTAGGGTAAAGACCTTTACAGAAAAATGATTTTTTAATGTTAAGGCCTTTTTTGATGCCAATAGAAGCGCCGTCGCTAGGATCGCATCCTTCTGCATGAAATCCTTGTTCACCAAGTTGTTGAAGGATGTAACCATCATAACATCCTATCTCCAGTATGCTTGCTCCTTGAGGAATCTTTGACACCAAATGGTTACTAAATAATTTGAGGAAGTTATCGACACCAGCGGCGCCAATGCCCATCTCAAGCATAGAGATATAGGTTGAATACAATGAGGTATATAAAAGTTTCTCTAAATCATCGCTGAGTCTCTTGGTGAGCATGAGGTGGGTGCAATCCTGGCACATTCCCACCTCAAGAGGCATCGTTCGAGGCATTTTTTGGCCATCAAGATGATCATGCATTTCTTTGGAGATAGGCCGAAGGATTATAGGGTAATTGGGTATCTTAAAAAATGGAGCAATATTGCTTCCATTGCACACGATACAATTCTTCACAGTTCTTAATGACATATTATATTCACCAGTAATATTCTTTAAAGTATCGGGACATGTTTACTTCTTTTAAATAATTTATGGCCGGCAGGGCTATTCCTGCTGCATGGAGTATTCCATAAAGAAGAAGATCTGCTCCGGCTTTTTTGTTGGCAACAATGGTTCCTGCAAGACGTGGATTGATTTCATAAACAAGGGGTACTCCTCCTTCCCCCGATTGAGAGTAACGGAGCTGCACGTTAACATTTGAATCAAAACTGAAGGCCTGCTCAAGGGTTGAGCGGACCACTGTTTCCACCTCACCATTTTTGACAATTTTACCAACAAGTGAGGGGCCTGCTATGGTATTCATCCTCCTCCTTGGCACAATTATCTCAGGGTTGCCGTTGATACAGAGACAGTCAACGCTGTAATCTTCACCAGGCAAATATTCCATCAAAATAATATCAAGAGGCTCTGTTTTCTTGGCCTCTTCAGCGTACCACTCCAGTTTCAATTCCAGAGGCCCACGGTTGTTCATTACGTTTGGTGTTTCCTTCAACAGCACAACGCCTCTTCCCCCTCTGCCCCGACGTGGTTTTACAATTATTTCTTTTTCTGGATAACCAAGCTCTTGGGCTGCAGAAAAAAGATCGTCGGTTGTGCGGGGGAGAGAAAAGCGGGGGACGACAAGGCCCCTCTCCTTAAGCCGCAAGAGCATGCTTCCTTTATCCCCGGCAACCGAGACATCTTCGAATAGAGAGCATACCGTTGCAATGTTTTGCTCAGAGAAATCCTTCTTCTTTGAAGAAATTGCCAACGTTTCCTCATCTGAAAACGGTGCAACGACATCGATTTCTTCTTTCTGGCAAAGATTGATGAGGTGTTGAATATATGAGGGATCATCCCCCAAAGGAACAGTAAAAAAACGGTCGGCGAAATGGCGGCCGATTGCCTCTGGATTATTGTCGACTGCAACTATCTTTGCAATCTCGCAAGAAGATCGTAAATCCTCAATAATTCCAGGGGAAACAAGCCCCCCCATGCTTGTTAACAAGATATTTAGGCCCATTTGCATCCTCGTCTCTTATGCTCTGGCGCAAGCAGAAAAACCTTATCCCTTCCCGCATTTGACACCTCAGCAAATCCAAGACGTCGGAATACGGAACAGGAGGCCTCATTGCCAACTTTTACGATGGCCCTAAACCCTATCGGCTCAATTTGCTGCATTCGATTTATCCCCAGGGCAACCAAATTAGAACCCCAGCCACGTCCTCGCACAATAACATCCAGGGAATAATCGATACAAACTTCGTCTCCCTGCCTGTCAAAGCGAATCTGACCTACTGGCAGTCCTGCCGTTTCAAGTACGAATAGGTGGCTATTTTCATCATGCAGTTTATTCGTAAACCATTCCTGATGCGTTACCCAGGAGATAGCTTCCGTGTTAATCGCGTTTTCACGTACTTGCGGATCATTCGCCCAGTTGTAATAAAGTACAATATCTTGTTCACATGCAGATCGAAGCCGCAGCTCATGGCTATCACTTGGGCACAGCGCTTCAACCAAACGCAACCCGCCAAGCCCATCGACAAGAAGCTGATCTTGCATTGCCATCGTGGCAAGACTGTCGGCACTATGAATCAACATCTTGAGCTGTTGCGTTAAGTGATCCAGCGTGATGTCGGAAACATGCCCGCCATAATGGATGAGTCCTGCTCCTGCAAGTGCTTCAGAGGCGGGCCGCTGATTCTCGGCAATCGAGATGAGAACAGTTGGCAAGCCCAAACACATTCTTTCCCATGTCGTCACCCCACCCGCACCAACCGCCAGATCGGCCTGAGCCATTAAGTCTGCGAGATGAGGTCGTAACCCGTAAATCTTGGTTTGCAATCGCTCCCTCGCCTGCTTCTCCAGCGCGTTGCGATGCAGATTATTAGCACCAACCACCACATCCACGTCAAGGTGACGCAGTTCAACATGGGACAAAGCTTCAAGTGTTAAACCTGTCATATTCTGCGGGTCAGACCCACCGAAAAACACCAGCACCCTGCTCACCTCACCATTGCGATCACGCAAGGTTTTACGGTGCAGGGCATATTCAGAATGAAGAAGCGCATAACGTGGTCCCAACATTTGTTTGCAAGTTTCGGACACCAACCCGCCATAGCGTTGGCCGCCTCCAAAAGAATAGTTTTGATCCAGCAAAAAGTCGCTGTCGTGAAGACGGTTAGCCAGATCATCAATCACCATCACCTTGCCGACATAGGGACGTAATCGCTTTTCCCATTCGCTACTGAGGCCATAGTGGTCCACAACCAGCCAATCGGGATTTTCGCCATTAAGCGCTTCGATGGTCTGCTCGGCATCTTCTATCTGTGTCACGCCCAGCCAGACGGCGTAATCTTCGCTATCCGTCTTGTCGTTTATCGTCGGTGCAGGTAACACCGTGACCGGCACCCCCTTTTGCCTTAGCAGATCAACAAGATTGCCGGGGTATTCGCGGCATACAAAACGTATCTGGACATCGCGTTCTCGCAATGCTTGCGCCAAAGTCAAGCAGCGCATGAGATGGCCGATCCCCATGCGTAATGAGGCATCAGCACGAAAAAAAACTTTCATACCAATTTCCGGCTTAACATAAATGCCTCGGCAGCTTCCACGCCCACAGTCGCCCCACGCCACCGTGCGAGATATTCAACAGCTTGTGACGATCGCGGATGAGGCCAATCACGCAGTTCGTCGACATAAGCATTCAGCGCAGCAAGCTTGCGGTCAAACGTTTCAGAAATATCCACAAACCAATTGGGTTCGAATGCCGGGAAACTGCCCGGCACTTGCCATTCCGTACTGGATGGCACCTCAAAACAAAGCAACGTCTTAACCGGATGCCCCGGCTGCGGGCGGCAGGCTACAGCAACGGCTTCATGCATGCGGCGATGATCAACATTGACATCCCCGGCATGGTGGGTAAAAACCGCATCAGGCTGGTGCTCAGCTATGAGCTTCTCAAGTTCTTTGGCAACATCAAGCAATGCCACGGTATCCATACGGTTATCAGGAAAATTACCGAAGAACACCGAATTCACCCCCAAAATATCACATGCCTTTTGGGAGGCAGATCGGCGAACGGCTAGCTCGGCCTGCTGCTCTACCAAATCTCCACCACGGGAAAAAACACCATCGGCTAGGAAAGCAACATTAATGATGGAACCCTGGTCAGCCAATTTGGCAATGGTACCACCACAACCAAGAACTTCGTCATCAGGATGAGCAGCGAGAATAAGGATAGATTTGAACATTAGTATTACCGTTTAAATTCGTCATGACACATGAGAACCATGGCGTGATCATTGAAAGCCCTGACTTCTTCAAATTCTTTACCCAAGGCAAACACAGAAAAACTCCGGATATTTGCATCACGTCTCACCAACTTATCCAACCACCATCAACGACGATATTGGCGCCATTAAAATAATGCAAATGCTGAGATGGTTGAAACCAAAATTCGTGATCAATAAACCCTTTATCCATAAGTTTTTGCCGAGTTGAACTAAAATCATTTGGGACACTCACAACAACAATACCGTCATGATCAGTTATCTGATGCACCGCTTTTAACAAAATCTCCGCGTCTATTACATGTTCAAGAACATTCATCATGAAACACACGCTAAAATGTTCTCCGCTGGCTACAAGTCAATCCAAAATGCGATATGCATCACCAACCTCCACTTTCTCCAGAAGTTGGGGGGGGAATTTCGTAACCCGACATCGCTAAAGTCGACCCCTTTCACACTGTATCCCTGCTCTTATGCCGCCTGAAGAAGAAATCCCTTCCCGCAAAAAGGCCTCCAACTCGTCAATGGTAGGCATAGGCCGAACGGATACCACACCATTTTCGTCACGCATACTATTATGCTTCAGCATCATCTCTCTCCCCACCGATAACTCTCATTTCCCGCGCTTTTCCAGCAGGAACCAATTCGGATCGTCCTGCATAAAATTCGGGTCGCGACGATATACGAATCCGTAATCAACCAAAGACAGATCCTGAAAACGATCCAAAAGCTCACCAGCAAAATCTCTCTTGAATAGCTTCCCATCATGGCCCCGGTAGGGAATAGTAACTGGCGTTGGATTATAATATTCAATAACGCCTATATAGCGACTGGATGCCCTGTACATCAAATCATAGACAGATGGAAGCATATCAGGATCGAGATGAATCATCACCCCACTGGTAAACACAAACTCCCATTGCCTTGAAGGACTAAAATCAAAAATAGACTCTAGATAGACTTCGGCCTTTCCCCAACCCTGCAACGTTTGCACAGCTTTCTGATTGATCTCGACCGCAGCCAACTCCGCTTCAGGAAGAAGGCTCTTTAGTGCTCGGAGATTAAGTCCAATGTTCGCACCGAGCTCAAGCACCGAGTTTATTTTTGATGCCCTTTGCAACATTTTGGAAAAGAGATACAGGTTACTCGCGACCGCCGCTTCTCCTATGTTTCTCTCAATATATTCATCCCCGAACTCACCGGCCCAAAATTCTTCTTGTTCCGTTTTGTAGACGCTCATCCCCATCTCCTTACTCATTCGCCCAGCTGCTTCTGCTGCACATGGGCATTAATTTCAAACAGTTCCGGCTGCTGCTCAAACAGCTGCAGAACCGACTCCGTGCTGAAAATTCCGCCCCCCCCCCCAAGACGTCGGTAGATCTCACTGATGAGAAGAAAGTCATCGGGCGTATCCAAAGTCCAACGATATCGAGAGAGATCTCGCTTGTTATTGTAACAAGACAACACAAACTCTTCCGGATGCTGATAGAGATAGGGCGTGACATGCTCATGTTCGTAGTCCTTGGTGGCCTTGCGGAACGCCTTTTCAAGCGCGACAAAGGTAAACACCTCGGCATCCAAACCACGCGGAAAACTCTTCTCCAACGAATTACTGAGATAATCGACCGCTCCCCCTTCAGCATCGGCGGCAAGAAACTGCTTCAACATGGCCGTAAGTACCTGCGGATCGAAGAGCGGACAATCCGATGTCACCCTGACAACAATCTCGGCCTCGGCCGCCCTTGCTGCCCCGTAATAACGGGCTAGCACGTCTGTCTCGCTGCCGCGAAAAAAAGCGGCGCCGCATCTGACGGCCTCAGTCACGATTGCATCGTCCTGCTCCAATTCCGTTGTCGCCACCACCACCTGGTCCAGCAACGGGCAGGCCAACACCCGCTCAATGACATGCGCCAGCACTGTTTTTCCAGCCAACAGTTTCATCACCTTGCCAGGGAGACGGGTTGAACCCATCCTGGCCTGAATAATTGCCACAACCTTCATCGCAATGCCTCCCTGAGCACTGAAATCACTCGTTCCTGCTCCACATCGGTCAGGCCAGGGAAAAGCGGCAGGGTCAACGCCTCCTCGTAGTAGCGCTCCGCCTCCGGAAAATCTCCGACGACAAAGCCCAACGCCTGATAGTATGGCTGGGTATGGACAGGGATATAATGCACGTTGACACCGATGCCGGACGCCCGCAGCAACTCGAAGACCTGTCGCCGCGTTTCCTTGGCAAGCCGAATCACATAGAGATGCCAGGCACTCAAGCAATCGGAATGCCGCCACGGTGTCACCACCGGCAGGTCAGCAAGCAGGTTGTCATAGCGATTAGCAAGCGTTCGACGCCGGGTGATGAAATCATCAAGCCTCCGCATCTGACTCATCCCCAATGCCGCCTGAATATCGGTCAATCGGTAATTGTAACCGAGATCAACCTGTTGGTAATACCAAGGGCCGTGGGACGGGCTGGTCATCTTCACCTCGTCACGGGTAATACCATGACTCCGCAACATCAACACTTTGTCGTGCAGTGCCGGATTGTTGGTGAGGACCATCCCGCCTTCGCCGGTGGTGATGATTTTCACCGGATGGAAGCTAAAGATGGTCATATCGGAGTAGCGGCAACAGCCGACTGCCTCTCCCCGGTACCGACCACCGATTGCATGCGAGGCGTCTTCGATCACATAAAAACCATACTCCGTGGCAAGGCTGGCAATTTCTGCCATCTCGCATGCCTGTCCAGCGAAATGGACAGCCACCACCACCTTTGGCAAAGTACCCCTTTGCTTGGCATCAACGAGTTTATCGCGAAGCAACGCGACACTCATATTATAGGTCTGTGGATCAATATCAACGAAATCCACCTTAGCCCCACAATAAAGGGCGCAGTTAGCCGAGGCAACGAAGGTATTGGGCGAGGTCCAGAGAGTATCCCCAGGCCCCAACCCCAACCCTAAACAGGCGAGGTGAAGTGCCGCCGTGGCGTTTGCCGTTGCGCAGGCATGACCGACGCCGCAATACGCAGCCACCTTCTCCTCAAACCGGTCGGTTGAAGGGCCCTGGGTAAGCCAGTCGGAACGCAGCACCTCGATAACCGCAGCGATATCATCCTCGTCGACGCACTGTCGGCCATACGGAATCACCCCCCCCCC
>JAOTSI010000213.1 GCA_029865005.1 Desulfobulbaceae bacterium | reverse complement strand
CATTGTCTGTGAGGAAGAAAACTATCTCCTCGAATTGATACGGTATATCCACCTCAATCCTTTACGGGCCGGTTTAGTTAACGATATTGATACATTGAATCGGTACCAATGGTGTGGACATTCGGTTCTCATGGGTAAGCACATTCTAAACGGGCAAGTGAAAGAGGAAGTTCTTGCTCGTTTTGGTAAGAACCAACGATCCGCTCTGGATGCCTACCTTCAGTTCATCACGGAAGGGGTTGATCAAGGAAGAAGACCTGAACTTGTTGGAGGAGGGATGAGAAGGAGTCAGGGTGGTGCCGAAAACAAAGACTCTAAACCGGAATCATACGATGATCGCATACTGGGGAGCGGGGTGTTTGTAGAAGAACTTCGTCGAGAAGAGAATTTGCGGGAAAAACTAATTTGCGGAATGCAGCTTCCAGAATTGATGCAAAGGGTGGAGCGTTACTACGCTCTCCCGCCTGGCCAGCTCGAAGAGAGGCGCAGGAATAGGAAATCAGTTGAAGCGCGTGATGTTTTCTGTTATGCCGCAGTACGTTACCTAATGTATTCCGGGACGGAAACAGGAAAGTTGATAAATATCAAACGTTCCGCAGTCAGCCATGCAATACGACGTGGTAAAAAGGTTATCTCGGAAAATCCTAATCTGCTTTTTTCACTATTTTTATAACTTATCAAGTATTTACCCTGAAGTCCTATTCCTAGGATGCGATAAAGACAAACAGTCGGCTGTGAATCGTAATGGACTGGAGCAATGAAAAATTATAGATTTAAAAGTGAAATTTAAATTAAAAGGGAATATATATTCAACAATTAAACAACGTCCCTCTCTACTCTCCCATAAGGGCGATCACAAGGATCGCCCCTACGTCACACCCGCAGCAATTCGAAAAAAAGTTGAAATAATTAATGCACAATCTCTTATCATCTTGTTGTTGTACTATGCTATTGTATCGTAAGGGCAATCCTTGTGATTGTCCAAGATTCGCCTTAATCTAATAATATTTTTTTGTTTTCGAATCTTAGCCTGGCAGTCTTGGAGCACTGGGCAGAGTCAGCTGTGATTGGTATCGACAAATTGCTGTATAGTATTTTCAAGATTACGAACATTGGCGGGCCATTCAGAATGGATACTGGGTGTTCAATTTTTTTCCCGATAAAAGGAAGCATTTATACACCGTTTCCTACGCTGGTTTTGATAGGATAATGAATTATTTCATCGCATTTTTTATTTCTTCCATGGACATACCATACACACCGCATCCCACTACTACTTCCTTACCATCAAGGATGGCCTTTTTGACGTAGGACACTTTATGCGAGGCTGCTTTTTGTCCGGGTTTGGGCCACATGTACTCTACCCAGCCTTCACCCTTATTTTTACAGGTTTCTATAAATTCGACAAAGTACTTCTTTCCTAAAGCGTCACGGAATCTGATGACTTGTTTGCCATTGAGTCCGTACTTGATCGGATGCATTTCCATTATACCACTAAATGAGTTAATCCAAATATATGTACCGGCAAATATAAATTCACTATCCTTGCCCTGGAACTTGCTAAAGGAAGCTTTGCCTTCCTTTTCAATAAGAGCGCAGGCCTTGTTTACCTTATCAATTATCATCTGTGGGGTTGCTTTGACAGATGCTGTAGTTACGCAAGCTGCTTCGCTTTCCTGGGCTAACATCTTAGCAGCTGCTTCCCGTTCCTTAGCCAGCCTCTTTATAGTTTCCACGTCGTTACTAGCGCAGGCCCATGTGCCACCTAGCACAACCATCCCTGTAACTATGAATGCAATAATTCCTAATTTTGTTTTCATTTTTCCTCTCCATTTAATTGGTTACCCGAAAAAATACAAAATCACCTTGAGGCCCTAGGGAGCAATGTTGTTGACTTAAGCTTTCCGAGGGTAGTTCTCGGTTCTGTAGGGGCACCCGCAAGGAGTGCCCCTACAGATCTTGGAAAACTGGTAGATTTTCCTAATCAAGCTTTAATTTGCTTAAACAAAATCTTATTCTTTCAACCATACTTCGAGACTGGCACGGAGCTGTAAGGACACCCCTCGTGGGTGCCGGCCTCTAGCTGTTTTATGTACGATTTACCTTAAGTCAACGACATTGGCCCCACAGGGGGGGGCACCCTTTAGCTTCCAGATATATTAAGCGTTTAATATTTTTTTTCATGTTAAACTAGTAACATTGCCTGAGGGGGGCCACAGGAACAGACCTTAGTGAATTAAAAAAACAGGTACGGTTTTAGCCCAGAAATTGTCCCCAGGCACCTATTTTCCGTGTAGTTAATCCCCTAAATTTTTAACAATTTATCATGATCGGAGTCAAGATAACCTATTAAGCTTCGTCACTATAAATCAATTACAAATAATTATACAAAAAGCTATCATTATTTGGAAAAAACATGGTCTCATCGAAGCAAAATTAAAAAATTAATGATATTTCTGAATCTTATATAACTATACATTTTGTCAAACTTGAAAAACACGACTGGAAATTGACAGAATGACCCAAAAAAGATCCATGTCAAAATAGGACAACGCACTAAATAGATATTCAAAAAATGCAACAACGGGCAAGTTGTCGCCATGCCTGACAAGATGACCCATTTATAAAGATAATATAATTAAAAAAAGGAGCACAAATAGTTATTAATACCGACACAAGGAACGTTGAATAAATATATTCTAATTAGTAAATAGGCTCAATCTTGCCATATCACTTTCACACCAAGAATTATCTAGCACACAAGACTGATTCTTATAATCGGCCTTGCCGATGAATTATGAAGATCCACATGGTTTGTGACAATCAAGAAAATTATGAGATAATAAAAGTTGAGTAATACTGTAGGTAAAACGATTGGCGATTGTAGCAAAAAAAAGGGGTATCTAGCTTGAAAAATGGTATTCGTTCATCAGTACCTCATCTTTGCACGATCGTATCCTGTGCACAGAAGTGCTATAGGGAACGAAAGCGCTTACACAAATAGCGGCATTGGTGAGCGGTTACAAAGTTAAAGCTTTATATGCAGGCAGATTGCATACCCGGTAAACAGCATAGCCGACAGGCTAAGATCTGAATGCGAGAAAATAGGAACAAAATATGTAACTATTCAGCGAAAAAATATGGGTCTATCCGGGTTTCCCAAACGGCATTTTCTTCAAACCTAACAGTATGACAGAATATAGAAGAGATAAATCCTGTGCAAGAAATCTCGAGGTTCTATGCCTCAAAAACTGAAGTGTTTTTCGATTGTAGATTCCTTTAATCTTAAGCTCAAAAGCACCTAAGGGGTCAATCATTCGATTTTATATAATTATTAATACATGATCTCCTCCTGACATGGGGATGCTATCATAAGTAGCGATTCCACAAGCAGCTCCATAGATTGTTCTTGCTTGCCTCTTGTTTATAGCTGGGTAGGGTGCATTTTATGCACCGTTTTCGAACCTTATGGATAAATGAAAATGAGTGATAATGCCGCGAACGGGGCCCGGCCATTTTTAATGGTGCGTAAAACGCACCCTACGCACGCCCGCAGTATTTCGGTATATAAGACTAAATGATAAACGCACTAAACTTAAAAACATTGTGATGTTATTCAAGGTTTCGCCTTGATCTAATATCATATTTCCACACTTTTAAGTCTTAGCCTGACGGTGATGAAGCAAAAGGGGCTTTAGACCCATATTTTTAGTGCAATACACCATTTGGGAAACCCGGATAGACCCAATTTTTGCTGAAAATCTTGTATGTATAATCTGTTAGTAATGTAGCAGATGCAGTCTGGAATATCATGTACCATTATGTATGCTAGGGTTTAGTTCTGGACGACTTTACGCCTTCTTTCGTTTCCTGCAATCTTTTGCCCATATCTGGGGATCTGAAAAATATTCATAATCGACATCTTTTTGCTTGTGCTTTTCTGCTGTTGAAAATATTATGGCTCGCCTTTTGATTAATCTTGATGAAGAAACCAAGACTATCATATAAAACCAGGTGGTTAGCGGTGGGCTTGGGGGCTAAGGTTTAACCCTTGTTATCTGCACCGTCAATATGGGTTGTATTCGGACGAAAAGAATGAAAATAAATAAGAAAACAATGGAACGGTGGAGCAGCGAGAAATCCAAAGAGCTGTATTCTATTCGCAATTGGAGCGGTGGTTATTTCGGTATTTCCGATGATGGTGAGGTGACTGTAAGTCCTGCCGGAAAAGGGAAGGGGCCGTCGGTTAGTTTGATGGAGATTATCTCCGGGATGACAGATCGGGGCCTGGACATGCCTGTTTTGTTGCGCATTGAAAATATCCTCCAGTCCCGCATTCGCCAGTTGCATGAAAGCTTTGCCAAGGCGATCAAGGAGGCGGGGTACAATTCTGTCTATCGTGGCGTCTACCCTATCAAGGTTAATCAGCAGGAGCAGGTGCTGGCTGAGGTCGCCCGTTTCGGTGAGAAATATCATCACGGTCTTGAAGCAGGCAGCAAGGCGGAGTTGATTGCCGCCATATCCTTTGTTCGTGACCCCGATGCCTTTATTATCTGTAACGGCTACAAGGATGAGGAGTTTGTCGATCTCAGCCTTTATGCGCTTAAGATGGGTTTGCAGTGCATACTGGTGGTGGAAACGCCTGAGGAGTTACCACTGATTCTGCGTCGTGCCGAGGCCCTCAAGATTCGTCCCCGGTTGGGGGTGCGGATTAAGCTTGCCAGTAACGCTGGTGGCCGTTGGACTGATTCCGGTGGTGAACTCAGTGTGTTCGGGCTCAATACGGCGCAGGTTATTGATGTTGTTGATACCCTGCGTGACAAGGAGATGCTCGATTGTTTGCAGTTGCTTCATTATCATCTCGGCTCTCAGCTCCCCAATATTCGCGATATTCGCTCCGCAGTCACCGAGGCCAGTCAGATTTATGTCGGCCTGGTACAGGAAGGGGCAGCCATGGGTATTCTCGATATGGGCGGCGGCCTGGCGGTGGATTACGATGGTTCCCACACTAATTATGGCAGCAGCCGCAATTACACCCTCAACGAATATAGTGCTGATATTGTCGAGCAGGTTATGGCCACTCTCGATAAAGCGAAGGTGGATCACCCAGTTTTGGTTACCGAGTCCGGTCGCGCCACTGTTGCCTATTACTCGGTGTTGCTCTTCAATATCCTTGATGTCAGTCGTTTCGAGTCACATCCGCCGCCAGATAAATTACCCAAAAACGCCCATCGTTTTTTGCAGAATATGTTTGAGATCCCTGGCGACATCAATTCCCGTAACGTGCAGGAGTATTATCATGATGCTCTTTACTATCGCGATGAAATTCGTCAGCTATTTAAGCATGGCGCTATTTCTCTTCGGGAAAGGGCTTTGGCCGAGCAGATGTTTTGGCATATTATGAAGATTGTTTTGCGGTCTATCGAAAAAATGAAATACGTGCCCGACGAGTTTGAGGGCCTTGCCAATCGGTTGGCTGATATCTATTACGGTAACTTCAGTGTGTTTCAGTCGCTGCCTGATTCCTGGGCCATTGGCCAACTGTTTCCGATTATGCCAGTGCACAGGTTGAACGAAGCGCCTACCTGTGAAGGAATAATTGCTGATATAACTTGTGATAGCGACGGCAAGATCGACCGATTTATTAGCCTTCATGAGGATAGTCGTACTCTGCCCCTGCATCCATTGTTACCGGAAGAAGAGTATTACCTCGGCGTCTTTCTGGTGGGCGCTTATCAGGAAACCTTAGGTGATCTCCATAACCTTTTGGGGGACACCAATGTGGTCAGTGTTAAAATTCACGAAGATGGACATATCGAGTATGCGCGGGAGATTGAAGGTGATTCCGTTGCCGATGTGCTCTCCTATGTCGAGTATGACACCAAGGCGATCTTGAGTCGGTTGCGAAAGACAGCAGAAGCTGCGGTGCGGGACAAAAAGATGAATGTTCGTGAACGGCGGACGGTCATGAAAGCCTTTGAAGACGGCCTTCGGGGATACACTTACTTCGAACGATAATTTTTTTTGGGCGGTATTCCCGGTTCAAATTGAGGATGAAATAATGGCAAAGGTATTGATTATTGGTGCTGGTGGGGTCGGGGCGGTGGTGGCTCGCAAATGCGCTCAGCTTGAGGATGTTTTTGGCGAGATTATGCTGGCCAGTCGCACCAAGTCCAAATGTGACGAGATTGCCAAGTCTATCAAACGACCCATTCAGACGGCGCAGGTGGATGCGGATAACGTTCCGGAGCTGGTGGCTCTGATCAACGAATATCAGCCCGATCTGGTGATGAACCTGGCCCTGCCTTATCAGGATCTAACCATCATGGACGCCTGTCTGGCAACCGGGGTGGATTATCTGGACACCGCTAATTACGAGCATCCTGACACTGCCAAGTTTGAGTATAAATGGCAGTGGGAGTATCAGGAGCGTTTTAAAGAGAAGGGGATCATGGCTCTTCTCGGCAGCGGTTTTGATCCCGGCGTAACCAGTGTTTTCTGTACCTATATCCAGAAGCATTATTTGGACGAGATCCACTATATCGATATCATTGATTGTAACGGCGGCGACCACGGCCAGCCCTTTGCCACCAATTTCAATCCCGAGATTAACATCCGCGAGGTAACCGCCAAGGGTCGTTACTGGCAGGAGGGCGAGTGGATTGAGACCGAGCCGCTGTCGGTAAATGAAAAGTTTGAGCAGCCGGAAAATCTTGGACCCATGAACATCTACCTCATGTATCACGAGGAATTAGAGTCTCTGGCCCGGTTTATCCCTGGCTTAAAAAGGGCCCGTTTCTGGATGAGCTTTTCCGACAACTACCTTAAACATCTTGAGGTCTTGGGCAACGTCGGCATGACCCGCATCGATGAGGTGGAGTTTCAGGGCCAGAAGATCGTGCCCTTGCAGTTCCTGAAGGCGTTGCTCCCTGATCCTGCTTCCCTTGGCCCGCTGACCAAGGGCAAGACCTGCATCGGCTGCAAGGTCACCGGCCTTAAGGACGGCGTGAAAAAAACCTACTATATCTACAATATCTGCGACCATGAGGAGTGTTACCAGGAGGTGCAGTCTCAAGCCATCTCCTACACTACCGGCGTTCCAGCCATGATCGGCGGCAAAATGCTGCTTGAGGGCAAGTGGCGTGGGCAAGGGGTCTTCAACATCGAGCAGCTTGATCCAGATCCGTTCATGGAAGACCTTAACAAGTATGGTCTGCCGTGGAAGGTAGTGGAGCTTGACGATTGATGCGGCTGCCTTCTCCTGCCTTTGTTGTGGATGAGGTGCGATTGCGCCGCAATCTTGTGACATTGGCGCAGGTTAAAGAACGCACCGGCTGCAAGATCTTGCTGGCCCTAAAAGGGTTTGCCATGTGGAGCGTGGCACCGCTGGTGCGTGAGTATCTCGATGGCGTCTGCGCCAGTTCTCCGTGGGAGGCTCGTCTAGGCCGCGAGGAGTTTGGCGGAGAGGTACACTCCTTTGCCGCCGCCTACAGTGAAAGCGATATTCATGCTTTGGTGGAAGTTTGCGACGAAATTGATTTCAACTCTTTTGTCCAGTGGCAGCGGTTCAACAAACAAATCCCCAGCCGGATAAAGTGCGGCCTTCGCATCAATCCTGAGTGTTCA
>JAOTSI010000212.1 GCA_029865005.1 Desulfobulbaceae bacterium | reverse complement strand
TGAGTGAGTTTTTCGATAAGGTGAAATATAACATATTTAATAATAAATTCAATTAAATATATGCATAACTATAGATATTTTTCTCACGGATTCAGGTATCTCAATAAAAAGGCTGCATGATATAGACAAATCAGCTTGGTGGATTTTGATTAATTTAATACCAATTATTGGTTCTGTAATATTAAGTTTGATTCTTAGTTGTATTCCTGGGGAAAAGCCTTGACTAGTTATTAAAATAAATTATAAATTGTCGTCTCAAGGGACAGGCTACCAGTCCGGTTTTTCAAACATCAGTTTTTCTATTAACTATATTGGGTAACTGAAGTTGGTTGCTACATGTTCGCCAGCCCCTGAACTCAACCGTTGTGTATAAGAAGCTGGCTGTACACGCGTAGGCAAACACCATGAAATTTATTTAAGTGACATTCGAAGAGCAAAAGCAGAAAATTGGAAAACCATTATTCGACAACCAATGAAATAAAAAATGTACCCAAAGATCTTCACTTGACGCCGAAGTCGTCAGTGAGTTTCTGGTCACGGGGTTTGTAACTAGCTGATTTGATAAAGCCTGAATTCGTAAGTGGTCACAGGTGCCTGAAGGTTTAATAAATCGCCTTTTCTCGTTATAGCCCTTCTATGCGGGCAGGGGTAGCCGCATGAAGGTGAGATGCCTGTGACCACTTACAATCTCACACTCTATCAAATCAGCGAATTATGAATCTTGTGACCAGGTGTGATAATAGTATTTAGTGATTATGAGCGTATGCGACACTAATTGTGACAAGTCCATTGGACCCAGTCTGCTCACGCAAAACGTTAACCATCTACCAATGAAATAAAAATGGAAAATGGCATAATATCAGAATGGAAAGATGAAAAAGGTTTTGGTTATATTTCTCCTGAATCTGGTGGGAAATCAATTTTTTTTCACATAACTGATTATAGTAATCGGCATAAACGGCCTCAGAAAAACTTAAAGGTACAATATATAAGTTCAAAAGATCGGAGTGGTCGTAGTCGTGCAGTAGATATTGTACCTTTGAAAGGTCATATAAATAATGGTCGTGAAGTAAGACAAAAAATATTTTCTTTAGTTTTCTTTAGCTCATTTTCAGTTGGCCTTTATTTCCTTTTTGAATCAAACTTTATCCCTATTGAAATAGTATACTTGTATGTTATTATGAGTGTTGTTACATTTTTAATGTACGTTAAAGATAAAAATGCGGCTCAGTGGGGAGAATGGCGTACCTCTGAAAGAACTTTGCATGGATTGTCAATGATAGGTGGTTGGCCAGGGGCTAAGATCGCACAAAGTTTTTTAAGGCATAAATCAAAAAAAATGTCTTTTAGAATCATTTATTGGATTACTGTCGGGGTTAACTGTGGTGCTCTATATTGGTTGACTACGGCAAAAGGAAGTATATGGTTAAACAGTGTTTTAAAAGTTCTAGATTTTGGCTAATTAAATGTTTGACACAATCATTTTGCTAGAATTCTAGAATTATAATTAAGAATTCAATAGGGATTATGTTAACTTTACGATATTAAAATAATATTGAAAAAATAGGGGGCCAGTTTGTATTTTTAATAGATAAAAATACGGCTGGTTGGATCTGTTATATTACCAAAAAATCGATGGGGATATTGAATCAATAGATAGTGTATTGGCAATATAAGGATTAATTTAAATTAAAGTTCATTTTGTTTTTGTTTTATAATCCTTTGAATAAATCTATTATTATTTTGTTGAGGTTGGTTGCATATGCCGGTTTTGGAAATAGCAGAGGGCGTATTACACTTTATTGGTCGCATATTTGTTCGTATATTTTTCGAATTTATATTTGAAATTATAAGCTATTTTATTGGCTGGACTGTTCTTAAAATATTCACTTTTGGTAAGTATCCATCAGCTAAAGACGATTCTCATTTAGATCGTTTTGTTTCAGTTATAGGGATTATGTTTATACTTGCAGCTGTAATAGGATTTATACTTTGGAAAAGTAGATAAACGATTACGAGAAATGTAGAGGTGTCTAGATATAGAATAGAAATTTTGTGTATTTCTTCCCTGGTGGTTGCCCGATTCATAGTCCATCAAGATATTAGAGGCTTAGGCTTGGGAAATTTATAATCTTAAGTTTAATTTTTAGTATCTGCTTTTCGCCGCTCCCCATCATGTGATATGATTAAGTTGAATATGGGCTGAAAAAAGCTCAGATATCTGGCTAGATAGGGCCTTGTTGATTTGCGCGCAACGCAAGTTGGTTAGTGCGATAAAATATCCGTCGGCAAGAAAACTTTTAGAGCAAATTTGTCCCTGGTCATAGGGTTCGTAACTAGCTGATTTATTACCATGCGAGTCTGTAAGTGGTCACAGGTTGTTCAGATTTATGCTGGTGGTTGTGACCACTTACGAAAATTTTCTAAATTTATCAGGAGTAGGCCATGGCACCGGTTAAAGTGGGCATCTGTAAGGAATGTGGCAAGGATTACAGTGAGATTAAGACTGTCTGTGGCCATTGTGGCTATTTTGCCAGTGGTGGCCTAAGTGTAAATGTCGATCCCTATTGGAAGTGTGGGGGATGCGGTAGAACCGTTCAAACCTTAAAGCCTCCAGAAAAGTGCCCTGGTTGTGGTGAAGTATGTGATTTTAAAAATGTCACCTGTTATACCCCTGAATGTGGCGGCAGCGGAAATATTGATCCGCGACTGTGATTAATTTTAATTTAGTATTAGTGTGTTGCCTGCGGTGAATCTTTTTGACAGTGCGCAGCAGTAGGGTTGGTGAACGATTACAGTTTTTTCAACCATTGTTTTAGGTAAAGCGACTGTTTTTTCTGCTCTAATATCTGTCTTATTTTTGAAGTGGCTCGCTCTTGGTTAATAATCTCGGCGGGGTGAATGGCGTCGCATATGACCAGATGGAAACCCATTTCTGTTTCTATCGGCGGGCTGATGGAGTTGGGGGTCAGGGCAAAGAGTGCCTTCTCCAGCTCCGGATAGAGTTGGCCTGGTCGGATGTCTCCTAAGTTGCCGTCTTTAAGTGAGGTGGGGCATTCCGAGTATTTTTTGACCATGGCGGTGAATTGTGCAGGGTCTTTTTTAAGGATTTTGCATATTTTTTTGATTCGTTGGTGGGATTCTTTTCTGGTGTTAGTCTGGAATTCAGGGTTAATGGTGATCAGAATGTGGCGAGCAGTCCTGCTTTCGGTGGTGTGGAAATGGTCCTGATGTGTTTGGTAAAATTTGGATATTTCTAGCTCTGTTGGTTCTTCTGCCTGGCTTGCCACTTTAGCCATGATGGCCTCTACTCGTAGTTCGTCTTCCAGGGAATATCTGAGGATGTCCGGATTTAACCCCTCCTTGTTGAGGTCCTTGAGAAATGATTGCTCTGAGGAGAATCTATTTCTGATGGTGCTCAATGCCCTTTCCAGTTCGGCTGTTTCCAGCGTAACGGTAACCGCTTGCTTACTCTTTAAGATCGCTTGTTGTATTTTATGCTCTTGTTCCGCCTCGTTATTTACGGTATTTTTTTCATGCTCATTTAGTTGGCTCCATGGTTTTTTAGATAGCTTAAGGCTAATTTTGAAACGGAGGTATGGAAGTTTGTCCTGTGAGTGCATAATATATATTCCCGTTTATAAGTCTGGCTATCTATGCAGCAAGAGGTGTCACTTTAGATATGGTAAAATCGCGCACTTTTTGGCCAATGGAGAGGATTCTTTGCATCTCTTCGGGTCGAGGTATTTTGTAGGTAGCGTTGAAGGTGTCGCAGATGTCTTGGAATGAATCAATATAGAGTAGGTCTTCAATCATGCTGGGCGACGGGGTTACATGTCTTTTGATGGAATCAAGCAGGTCGGCCATGGTGTGATTATCTGCCAGATCATTGTTGTACATTAAAAAACCCATGAGGTATTTTTCTATGGCCATTGCAGTGATGTTGTAGAGGATTTCCGGGGTGAAAACCGTGGATTTTTTTTTGTCCGCAGCTAGGGCGGTGTTTAGGTATTGCTCGCCGTCTTTGATAAAAATACGCCAATCTTCGATTTGACAGAGCATGGTGTGCTTCCTTTTTTATAATTGTTTTCTAAGGCAGATGAGTTGGGTGTGCTGCCAACCCAGCTTTTGATAAAAACCAAGCGCCGATGAGTTGTGACGGTCGGCCAGGAGCTGTAGACGGGACACCCCATTCCCTTGCGCCCACAACTCCAGGCTTTTCGCCAATTGTCGTCCGATCCCTGCGCCACGAAATTCCTCTTGGACCACCAGATCTTCAAGTAATAGGGCAGGGCCTCCCTCCGCCGTGGAGATGGTGTATTGTCCCGAGCACATGCCAACCACTTGGCCTTGTATTTCTGCCACTAGTATTTGGGCTGCAGGGTTGTTTAGCATTAGTTCTAAGCCTTGCCGTTGTAAGGATTGGTTGAAGGTGAAGTCCTCTTCAATGGCAAACAATATTTTCAACAGATCGATTAGTTGGGCAAGATCAGTGGGGTTTGCTGTTCGTATTGTATAGTTGTCTGTTGATGGCATGTTTATTGTTAATTATTGTTATTGTTTGTTGAAGGTTTATAAGGGCCGCTCCTGGTTTTGCCGGGCACCCACAGGGGAGTGCCCCATAGCCGTCCGGCTAATTCGGATAATGTGGTGATATTGCGATGTAAAATAAACTTGTAACCTATCTCGGACTGTAGGGGCACCCCTTGTGGGTGCCCGTCATAATTACCCAAAACTACAACCATTTATGTGTTGCTAATAGTTAATATAGAAATATTTATTTTCTATTCTTTTTATTAGTTCAGCGGGCACCCACAAGGGGTGCCCCTACAGTTCACAATAAGATGCAAGTTTGTTTTTTATTGCATATCTTACTGTTGTAAAAACTAGCCTGATGGCTATGGGAGTTGCCCCTACGCACTTTGCGGCAAGCAATAACTATTTTAAAGCAGACATCTATTTCCTAAAATCAACCAAATTAACCACTACAGTTCAGTAATTACTAGCCAATAAGATATTCCGCCGAGGGCTCACCGTCTTCTAAACCATCCAGGATGGCATCGATGGCCTCTTCACTATCTACTCCTTTAAACCACCAGTTTTCAGGTTGAATAACCATGATAGGGCCGGACTCGCACTGTTTGAGACAGGTGGAGGCGGTGATTAGGCAATCCAGGTCGCGATCCAGAATTTCTTCTTCAATATATTGCAAAAAACCGTCGGTTTGCTTATGGCAGATACCTTTTGGATCTCCGCCGGAGGCACGAAAACTTTGACAGACAATGATTTGACGTTCTGGAGTAGCCATGGTGTTCTTTCCTTTTTGTTTATAATTAATAGAGTTGTATATTCAGTTTATTATCGTTTATTCTTGCCCTTTTTTCCCTTCTTGCCCCCGCCATAAAGCACATCCACTGTGCCTTCCACGTTATCGTCGGAGAGAAGGACAGTAATTCCGGATGCGGCCAGTACTTTTCGCGGTTTATCTCCAGCGTTACTTGCTAGCAGGACAAAACAGTCATTGAGGGTTTGGGCCAAAGTTTTCCAGCGATCAGCACCACTCCCGGCTTCTGGGGCGATTCGAGTTTCTATGAGACTTGCCAGTCCGTCGTTTTTCCGGGGACCGTAGATTAATATTTGGATGGCTTGACCAAGATGTAGGTCAATGTCCATGCCGTTGGAGCTGACCACCGCCACGTTGGGTCTCTCTTTTGTCGGGGATGGTAGTAGGCCGCCTGCTCCACTGGAACTTGCCTGTGAGGAAGGCTTTAACGCTATGTCACATTTTTCTACTATGGAAGTAGGTAGATAGCCTGCACAGCTTTTCTGTAGGGCTGTAAGCAGTTTTTCTATATCTTGTTCTTTGTTCTTCTCTTCACTCTTCATGTCAGTGGGTGAAAAGGGGGCAAGGACTAACTCTTCAGCTCCCAATTCAGCAATTCGTTTGGCAATATCGGGTATTTCTTGATCATTAAATCCAGGATATACCGTCGTGCGCACAGTCAGGGGTAAACCAATGTCCTTACAAATGGACATACTGACAGGTTGCTCCGCCAGTAGCAGTTCAACCGCTTGAGGTAAGCGAATATTCTTGGTAGCCGGACGAATCCAGGTGTATATTTTTTGGGCAGTAGTTCTGTTCAAGGTGTCTACTTGCAAAATTAATCTGGAGAGCCCTGACAAGGCCAATTGGGGTATTAGTTGTTCACCGCCCAATCCTAAAGTGGTGAGCGATACCGGAATATTTGGGTAAAGCTTTCGTAGCATGGACAAGGAGTCCAGGGTCGGTTGAATTAGTGCTAGGGGGTCGCCCGGTCCGTTGATTTCAATCTCCGAAATTTTAATACCCTGTTCGAAAAGGGTGTTGAGTCTGGCCAGTCCTTCATGGGGTAATATGGCATCTTTAGGATTTACAGGATGCGCTAAAGTAATCTTATGATTTGCACGGGGGGCAACGGGCAGCAAAAAACGTTGGGAGGTTGAGGTGCAAGGGCAACAGCTACTTTTGCTTGTAAATGGAATGATCATGGTTCTGCTCGTTGTTAGGTTTGCAAATATATGAACTATCAGCTCCCAATTATTAAGGAAAAATATTAATAACTGAGAGCCGGTTGCTCACAACCCGCCGGTTTTGACACCGGCGGGTTCCAGGTTTACACGCAACGCAAGGGAGTTGATCGCTTAGTAAACCAATTCAAAGCTCTTTTCAGGCTCATCTCGATCTTTACGATCAAGAATTGCGGTGAGGATCTTCTCCAGTAAACGCAATCCACCTTTGTAACCAACCGTTGGGAAATATTGATGTCCCTGGCGGTCGAGGATGGGGAAGCCCCAGCGTACATGGGGTACATCTTCATCCCGAGCAATATATTTGCAGTAGGTGTTACCGATGATTACATCTACCGGCTCGTTTTTCATCCATTGGTGAAGCAAGAACAGATCGCCTTTAGCCTTAACGTTGACCTCAAAGGGCATATCCTTGGTGATTTCTTTAATCCGTTTTTCAAACTTCTTACCAGGTGTACCGGTCACGATGTGTACCGGACACATGTCGATGGAAACCAGAAACTCGGTCATGGCGATGAGTTGATCCGGATCGCCCACCAAGGCCACCTTTTTGTGGTAAAAATATTGGTGCATATCGGAAATCATGTCCACCAATTGGCCCCGTTCCGTGGATAAGGATTCGGGAACAGTAACTCCGGCAACGGTGCGCAAAGCATCGATGAACCGATCAGTAGCCTTAAGGCCAAAAGGCATGTCCAATACCTTGCAGGGTACCTTGTGTTGTTTGTCTAGCTGACGGGCAGCATCTGCTGAACACCACTCTCCAAGCGCCAGGGTGCCGATGGAATCACCGGTAGATCTGAGCTCGGCCACTGTGGTGCCGCCATCGGGAAACATTTTGTATTCCCCGGAAAGCGGTCCGTTGAGGATCCCGGAGGTGTCTGGAAAGAGAATGGTCTTTACGCCGATCATTTGGGTAATCCGCTTGATCTCTTCCATATCAGCTGGCTCAACCCAACCAGGTATGATGTTTACCTTGCCGTTTTTCTCGCCGGTGGGTTTTGCCAAGCCAGCCATGGATTTAACCATGGTGGAAAAGCCAGTCACATGGGACCCCACATAACTTGGGGTTGAGGCGCTGATC
>JAOTSI010000211.1 GCA_029865005.1 Desulfobulbaceae bacterium | reverse complement strand
CGGAGGAATAGATTCCGCTGTGACTGCTGCGCTAGCCTGTTTGGCCCTGGGTCCGGAGAATGTTACTTGTGTGGCCATGCCCTCACCCTACACCTCCCAAGAATCAATTGATGACGCCCGAGAGTTGTGTGAAAATTTTGGCTGCGATTTTAAACTAATTCCCATTGCAGGGATCATGGAAGCCTATGACCAGTTACTTGATCCTTATTTTGCCGGGAGATCCGAAGATGTTACCGAACAAAATATTCAGGCCCGGATACGGGGTAATATTCTCATGGCCTTATCCAATAAGTTTGGTTCACTGCTTCTTGCTACCGGTAATAAATCTGAAATGGCGGTAGGTTACTGCACTCTGTATGGAGATATGAGTGGGGGGCTGGCGATTTTGGCTGATGTCCCCAAGCAAATGGTTTACGCATTGGCTGAATTGATAAATGGTGATGCGGTCCGCATTCCAGCTAATATAATAACTCGTCCACCCACTGCGGAGCTCAAGCCCGATCAGTTTGATCAAGATGATCTACCGCCTTATGAAATCCTTGATCCCATTGTGGCAGCTTATTTGGAGGAATTTAGTTCGGTGGAGCAAATAGTCGACTTAGGGTATGATCGCTTAGTGGTGGAAGATGTGGTGCGACGCATCAAGTTAAATGAGTATAAGCGAAAGCAAGCACCTCTTAGCCTCAAGGTCACAAGTAAAACATTTGGTCATGGCCGTCGTTACCCAACGGTGCAAAAGTTTCAGGGATGATGCGGTGTTATGTTGAATAAGAACCAACAAAAGATTATAATTCTTTTTACTATATTTCTACTTATCGGTTACCTCGTGTATCGGGAGTCCAAAATTACCCGTCCCGAACAAGTGGTGTTCACCACTGCTGGCCATGCGGAAATGTGCTTATATTGTCATGTCCAAGAGAAACTTGATCCGGCCCATGATGCTGCGGTGATAGGCTGTTCGCCTTGTCATCTGGGTGATGGATTGGCAATTAATAAGGAGGAGGCTCATAAGGGTATGGTCCTTAATCCCGGTGATCTTCGGGTAGCAGAAAAAACCTGTGGTGCTCCTCAGTGTCATCCCGCTGATATCCATAAAGTGAAGAATTCACTTATGGCTACCAATCGCGGGATTCTCGCAACTCTTCTCTACTATTGGGGTGAGGCGGATACTCAACATGGAGATTATTCGGTAGAACAGCTTATGGAGAGTGGGGAGAACTCTCTGGCCCTTGATTATTATCGCAAACTCTGCGGAACCTGTCATTTGTGGAAGCGTAAAAATGATCTTCCTGGGTATGATCCTTTTTTTAACCAAAAGGGTGGAGGCTGTACCGCCTGTCATCATGTGATGCCCAAGGGTGAAAGTGCGAACATGGAAGAGGTTGATCCGGCTTCTCCCCATGTGGCCCCTTTGAAAAAACCTCATCCCTTGATTATAAAAAAAGTCCCGGAGGAAAATTGCGTACGCTGCCATAATCGAAGTGGGCGTATCGGCCTTTCCTATGCCGGAAAATTTGAAGCCGAAGGATACGGTACTCCCTATGAGGAAGGGGAACCTTCTTCTCAGCAATTACCGGGCAATCGCTTTTATCTTGAGATTGCCGAGGATGTTCATCATGAAAAAGGAATGGTGTGTATAGATTGTCACACCAGGGATGAAATAATGGGGGATGGGAATAATTATGCCCATTACGAAGACCAGCTAGAAATAAGTTGTGAAGCATGCCACAGCTCAAATCCTGGTTTGACCCGTAAAGATAGAGTTATGGTGAATATCTCACGGGAAGGGGAGCAAAATATCCTCATTGGTAAAATTGATGAAAAAAAACGTTCTCTCAACCTTCCTAAAAAAGAAGCTTGTGGTTACTCCGGTCACAAAAGGGTAACCTGTGAGGCGTGTCACTCCACCTGGGTGCCGCAATGCTATGGTTGTCATGTGCAAAAGGACGATAGTTCTACCCAATTGGATAAACTGACCCTGCAGGAAACCATGGGGGAGTGGTCTGAGGGGAGGTCCTATATCCGTTATGAGAAACCCATGTTGGCGGTGTGGGGTCCTGAAATAGTTATTGTTACCCCTGGTTGCCAGGATGTGGTAAATTTAATTGATGAGGATGGCAGGGTGAATAAATATTTTAATCGCTTTACCATGGCGGCCATTAATCCCCATACTACCCAGCGTAAAGGACGAACCTGTGTGGAATGTCACGCCTCTTCTAAAACCTTAGGGCTTGGTGAGGGAACGGTCTATAGTAGAGACGGTAAATGGTTTTTTAACCCGGTTGATCGTGGAGTGGAGACCCTGGGTGGGCGTACAGTTTCCTTGGATGCTTTTGTCTCTTTAGAAGGCGAGCCTTTACAACATGCTTCCAGACCGGAATTACGTCCTTTTAATAAACAAGAGTTGTTAAAGATATTACGGGTTGGATTGTGTGTGGAGTGCCATGTGGATTATGCCGACCCTGCTTATCGGGACTATGGTTCTCATACCAAGTGTCCGGAATTTCAGGAACCGTGATGGGTTTGACTAAATAGCAATCTGTTTCAACTCCATGGGGTGTTTGCAGATGATGTTTTTTTTTAAAGTGCATTTTGCGGTTGCCAAATGCACTTTAAAACGGTACAGCACACAAAAAGGAACAAGTAACACATATCTGTATATTGTATGGTTTTGTCGAGCCTGCAAGGTATAAGTTAAATTATTTTGGGATAAATTATAATGACTTCAGAATGTATCTCTCTTGCTGAGCGAGTAACTCGGATCAAGCCTTCGCCTACTCTGGCGGTCAATGCCAAGGCCAAGGCCTTGAAAGCTGCAGGCGCTGATATTCTTAACTTTAGTGTCGGTGAGCCTGATTTCGACACCCCTGAGCATGTTTGTGAAGCGGGTAAAAAAGCAATTGATGACGGGCATACCAGATATACTGCCGTCCCCGGTATTCCAGAGCTCAGGGAAGCCATTGTTCAACGTTTCAAGCAAGATCATAATTGGGACTACTCTATTGATCAGATTCAGGTTTGTTGTGGCGGCAAACACGGACTCTATAATATTTTTCAGGCTATAATTAATCCAGGCGACGAGGTGTTGATTCCTGCACCTTATTGGGTTTCCTATCCTCCGATGGTTCAGCTCGCAGGTGGTGTACCGGTGATTATTCCTCTAGAAGAGAAGGATAATTTCGACTTGGACCCCTCCATGTTGACAAAGTACGCCACCTCCAAAACCAGGGCCATTATCATCAATTCTCCTTCCAATCCGGCTGGTTCGCTTTTTTCCGAAACCGCTCTGGCGGCAATCGGCAAAATGGCTATTGAAAATGATTGGCTGGTTATCACCGACGATATCTATGAAACCATTACTTACTCAAACGGTAAGATTCCCCATATTCTAGATACCGATGCTAGACTCATGGATCGTACCGTTGTGCTGAATGGGGTATCTAAATCTTTTGCCATGACCGGTTGGCGTATTGGTTACTCCGCAGGGCCTGCGCATATTATTAAGGCGATGAATAAAATTCAGAGTCAATCTACCTCAAACTCAAGTGCTCCGGCCCAATATGCTGCTCTTGCCGCTCTTACTGGACCTCAAGATTTTCCTGGTATGATGACTGAAGCCTTTTTGCCGCGACGTGATTTTTGTGTCAACGAACTGGTTGCCATGGAAGGCGTCACCTGTGTGAATCCCGGCGGAGCATTTTATGTCTTTCCCAATTTTTCGCATTATTATGGACGGGAGTTTAACGGTAAGAAAATAAACGGGTCTGTTGATCTGTCTGATTATTTTCTTGAAGAGGCCCAGGTTGCAAGTGTTCCGGGTGCGGCTTTTGGTTGTGATGACTTTGTGCGCTTTTCTTTCGCCACCTCCATGGATGTTTTACGTGATGGCATGGAAAGAATAAAAAAAGCATTGGCCGCTTTAAGCTGATAGGCAATTTAATTTCTCCCCATTTTTATGGGGAGTAGCTGGTCATAGGTGGTTTAAGGTTTATGCCGTTGCCGTTGCCGTTGTCGTTGCTCGCTATGGTCCCTCCTGCTGGCATAACCAATTACTATGGGGAAGGTGTCTTGCCTTTCCCTATTAAGTAAATTTCCTTCATCGTATTTACAGAGTGCATTGTTGTCTCTTCAGCGGGTATCTGCTTGAGCAAAGGTTCATAGTGATCTTTTCGTCACTTTTTTTCGTTGATTTCTCTTTCTACTTACTTCTTTAACATCCATTTTTTTATTAAATAAAAAATGAATATTCATTCATTTTATATTGACAAGCAGTCTCTTTCTTCGTTATTGTGATTCTAATTTCGAAGATATAATCATATCCTCAGACGCAACGGAGAAGCCGTATGGATCCACAGACTCTGACGAACATTATTTACGTTGCCATTTTTTTTCTCACCAGTATTGCTATTGCCGTTGGGATGATCATTGCTCCCAAACTTCTAGCTCCTTCATCTCACACACGCAACGTTTCCGGTAAAACCGATCAATTTATTGAATGCGGCATGGAACCCATTGGGAGTGCCTGGATTCGATTCGGTATCATCTATTACATGTATGCCTTGATATTTTTGGCTTTTGACGTGGACGTTCTTTTTCTTTTTCCGGTTGCTGCCGCCTATAATACCGGGGGGCTTGAAACTGGGATAAGGGATTTTGTTGAAGTCATTATCTTTGTCGGCATCTTATCGTTGGCTGTTATTTATGCATGGGTAAAAGGAGTGTTCAAGTGGGAACGGAGAAAATACCATCATCAATAGTCCAGATCGGAGTTCTTGATCAGTGGCTAAATTTGGCCAGGGCTAATTCCCTGTGGCCCATGACCTTCGGACTTGCCTGTTGCGCCATTGAAATGATGTCCGCGGGGGGTAGCCGTTTTGATTTGGCCCGTTTTGGGGCAGAAGTCTTTCGACCATCACCTCGGCAGTGCGATGTCATGATCGTTGCCGGCACCATAACTCACAAGATGGCACCCGCCGTTAAAACTCTCTACGATCAAATGTCAGAACCCAAATGGGTTATTGCCATGGGTAATTGCGCTATTTCCGGTGGTCCTTTTAAATGTGACTGTAATTATTCGGTGGTGGAAGGTGCTGACCAGATTCTACCAGTAGATGTGTTTGTACCAGGTTGTCCGCCAAGACCTGAAGGTCTTATTGAAGGATTGTTAACCTTGGAAGAAAAAATTACCGGCAAACGTCGCTGGCCAAGGCATGACGGGGTTCAGCAGGGAGGTGCGCTCAATGGCTAGAATTGAGAGTACTGAAAAACTGCTGGAAAAAATCGTTCCGCGTCAAGTTTCTGTAACGGAGACCACGGATAAGGAAGGTGAGGTCCAAAAGGTTGAAACCTTAACACAGGGTGTTGCGGTTGTTGACCATGGACGTTCAGGGGTAGATCTTGAAGTCTTGGCTTCTGCAGAGCAGGTTGTTGATATTGCTGTGGCCATGGCAGAACATGGTTTTTTCCTCGAATCGGTTACCGGTGTTGATTGGATCAAAGAAGATCAAATGGAAGTGATCTACGACTATAACCGAATGGATAAGGATCAGTGTCGGGTAATGGTCAGGGCGAGGATTCCACGGGATACCCCGAAAATTCCGACCATCTGTGAGATTCATCCGGGCGGTAACTGGCATGAGAGAGAGACTCATGATTTTTTCGGAATTAAATTTCAGGGACATCCTGACCTTTCTCCTCTCCTGCTTCCCGAGGATGCTGACTTCCATCCACTCTTAAAGGATTTCAAGCCATGACAGTCCCCACTCGATATAGAGAAGACGAGACCTTTGTTCTTAACCTAGGGCCGCAACATCCTGCGACCCATGGAGTATTAAGGGTCAAACTCACTATGGATGGCGAATATATCGTTAAGGCTGAACCGGTTTTGGGATATATTCATCGAATGCATGAGAAAATGGCGGAAAATGGCACTTATGCTAAATTTCTTCCTAATACTCCAAGGATGGATTATCTCGGTGCTTTGTCATACAACCATGGTTATGTTATGGCGGTGGAGCGGGCCGCGGGAATAGAGGTGCCGGAGCGGGCCGAGTATATTCGGGTCATTACGGTGGAACTTAACCGTTTATCCAGCCATCTTTTATGGTTCGGTGCATTTTGTCTTGATCTAGGTGGGTTTACCCCCCTGCTTTATGCCTTTGACGATCGCGAAAAAGTTCTTGATCTTCTTGAAATGGTTACCGGATCACGTTTAACCTACTGTTATTTCCGTTTCGGCGGGGTTTATAACGACGTTGACGATGACTTCATCACTGGTAGTAGAGAATTTGTTGCCAGATTACGCTCCAGAATGCCTTCTTTGTACCATGATTTGGTGAGCGGTAATATCATCTTACAGAAACGTATTAAAGATATCGGCATAATCAGTAAAGAAGTATGCGCTAAGTATGGAGCCACAGGCCCGGTTCTCAGAGGGTCGGGGATTGAATATGATGTTCGTAAAAACGAACCATATTCAGTCTATCCAGAACTAGATTTTGATGTTCCTTATTTTTCAGAATGTGACTCATGGGCGCGTTATAAGGTAAGAATGGAAGAAATGGAACAATCCATGCGTATTATTGAGCAAGCTTTGGATAAGCTGGTTCCTGGTCCGGTGGTTGCTCCTAAAGTACCAAAAATACTCAAGCCACCTGCGGGTACCTGTTATGCTGCTGTTGAAGCGGCACGGGGTACTTTTGCAATTCGTTTAATTAATGATGGTGGCAAGAACCCCTACCGACTCAAATTACGTTCACCCACCTTCTCCAACCTCAGCCTTTTTGGCGAGGTGGCGGAAGGAATGTTACTGGCGGATGCATTGGCAGTGATGGGCAGTCTTGATTTGGTAATACCCGAGATCGATCGTTAAGGGAGTGGTTATGGAATTCGATATCCTTCGAGTAGGTGCATATTTAGTTGGGATTGTCGCGTTTGCTTTGGCAAATGCGGCTTATCTCGGGTGGTGTGAACGTAAAGGCGCAGGGCATATTCAGCGGCGTAACGGACCCAAGGAAGTTGGTCCTTACGGGCTTTGGCAGCCCTTAGCTGATGGTCTCAAGTTGGCCTCCAAACAACTCATCGTACCTAAAAATGTTGACGGGGTGTTGTTTCGCATCGCTCCGGTTCTAGCGATGATTCCGGCTTTGACTTCCATGGTGGCTATTCCCTTCTCCAAAGGAATTCAGGCTCAGCAGATTGAACTTTCCGTTCTTTTGCTCTTTGCTTTGGCTTCCATCGGAATGATGGCTATTTTGCTTGGTGGTTGGGCCTCCGGTAACAAATATGCTGTTATCTCTGCTGCTCGCGCGGTTTCCCAGAACGTGGCCTATGAAATCCCCATGCTGGTAACCGTGATCACTATTGTAATGATTACCAATTCCATGAACTTGGGAACGATAGTTGAAGAACAAGCTGGCGGATTTTGGAACTGGCATGTCTTCCCTTGGGGTGATCACCTTTTCATGACCATTTCCTTCTTTATTTTCTTTATTTGCTCCATTGCTGAGACTAACCGAGCGCCCTTTGATATGGGTGAGGCAGAGAGTGAATTGGTTGCAGGGTTTATGACCGAATACGGCTCCATGGGATTTGCCCTCTTTATGATGGGTGAGTATCTCAATATCGTGGTTGGAGCCTGCTTGACTACCATCTTG